>NZ_CP100464.1 GCF_024228675.1 Salinigranum marinum
GTCCTTTTCGCTCGGATCCGCCTCCTCGTCACGGTCATTAGTACTGGCAAAGAGATCGTTCGGATCGTCGCCAGCGCCAGATTCGAACGAACCACCCATCTCAGTTCACCCCCGCAGTCTGATCGACTGTTTCGTCAGTAACCACGGCCTCAGCGAACGGAATCTCTACTTCTCCCCAGAAGTCATCGCCGGTGAACAGTTTTTTCCCGTCCCACGCATCCTCCGGAAGTGGATTGCCGAACGTCGCACAGATGGTCGCGACCAGTGTTCGATACTTCGGGAGGATGTTCTGTTCGGACTTTCGGATTCGATCCCGATGTTCGTCGAACAGCCGGAATACGGACACATACTGCTCTTCAGCCGACTCGAAGGCGCTCAGCGATTTGAAATAGACCGGCGCGTCGTACTCGCAACGTAGCTTTTGTGCGTAGTCCTTGTGATCTCCTTTTCGCATATCGACCATCGTTGGGACGACAGCTGTCCGCCCGATGTTGATGTCTTGATTCTCTGCAAAGCCCTGGGCGCTGTCGGCAACTCCGTCTATACTCTCGAATCCCGACCGTGTCGGCACGGCGGGGATGACCACGTTTCGGGTCGCGTATAGCGCCATGTAATATACCGTGTCGGCCTTCGCGTTCGGATCGATGATGACGACGTCGTACTCACTTGGAACGTCGTTTTCCCGGAGGACAGCTAAGAGACGTTCGTACCGAGGGTACTCCCAGTCGTCCGGCTTCGTCTGGCCGATATAGTTGGCGTGGGAGTCGAGAAACTCGTCGACCCGGTTGAGCCGTTTGTGTGACGGGAGGACGTCCACATTGGGCTCGGCTGTGCGAATTAAATCTCTAAACTCGCCCTGACCTTGCTCGACTAGATGGAAGGTGAGGTCGTCGACTTCAGGATCGCGTTTGTTCTCGTCGACACCGAGATAGTTGCTGAGACTCCCGTTCTGGGCGTCCATGTCGATGACCAACACGCGCTGACCGATCTCGGCATGTGCTGCGGCGAGGTCTCGGGCGACAGTCGTTTTTCCTTGTCCCCCTGACTGATTGTAGACCGTGTAGGCCTGCATGCCTCATCGTTCAACATAGCTGCTCATAAAGTTCCGTCAGACAAACCACTCATCTCGAACAATTTGTCTGAGTAGTAAGAGTAACGACTAAGAGTGAGTACTTGGACCAAGCAGTTAGTCTTATTAATCACTCTTAGTCGTTAGGCCTAGCGTTATGTCTTACTATTCAACCTGGCCACTCAGCTTAATTAATCGGTCAGCATACTAGCTCCTGCCGATTGCCCTGATTTATCACTCTGGGCATACGGCGTGACCGAACCGCCTAAGTGATCTAATCGCCATACAGTGGCCGATTATTCGACGACTGGTATCGATCATGGCCTGGAAAAAACGACTGCTGATTCAGGCGGCAGGAAATATATTGACTGAGGTCAGGGGCGTATCGTGGAGCTGGGAACCAATCGCTCGACGAGCTACCGTTTCGGCAGTCTTGGAATCTGGAGCGTCGACCTCAACTTCGAGAAGTAATCCTACGAGAGCAGTTTCCGAAACCAAGAGGAGTGCGTCTGTTCCGGTTTCGCATTGATTACATCCGAGCTCTTGAACACTGATGTCGACGTTTCGAGCGCACTCACTGGCCGAGCTGACACGCTTTCCGACTTCACTGACCGCGATATTGATCGCGTCCTGTCCGGTCTCCGCTCCGCGAACAATCCACGGGATCGAGAATACGACAACGTATTGGCTTGGGCGGGAGTGGTTCCCCGGTACATCCTGGGCAGATACCTGATCCTCGTTGTACCTGGCGTTGGGTCTGTAGGATTGTCGATTCGTAGCGGGCGGAGAACCTGAACTTCTCTCAGCCATGAATTACTGTAGGATAATAACAGTATAGCTATGACTTCCATACCATACCTGACGACCAAACGGGTACAATTCAGGCCATCACTACCAGCGGACTTAACGTCTTATTATACGATTTATCTAAATTCTATCAAATCGCACAATTCATCATCGAATTGAGGTGGCGGGCTGTGTTATGATGGCGTTTCAGTTATCCGCTGTTTCGCTCGCGTCGTGCCGTTCGATTAGCTCTCGTAGACCTCCTCGATAGCTTCGACAAGGTCCTCGGCGTGCTGTGATCCCACGAGGACGGACCGGTCGTTAGAGCGCTGGATCCAAACGCCCCGGTTCCCGCTGACGTTGTATGCGATCTTCCCCGGTGCCCAGCGGATTCCCCACCCGCCGAACTCTCGAAGTGGGCTGTACGTTCTCGATTCGTATCGTTCGATCTCCGACCACGGAATTCGCCGAAACGACAAGTGAAGTGGCCACATCTTGAGGTAGATTCCGTCAGCTCTCACTTCAGTCTCGAGACGCAGACCGAAGAGAAACGCGGCGACGGCACCGACGATTGCGAGACCGACTGGTGAGGTGGGCCCGAGTACGATGGTGAGAAGCGTGATTCCACCCAGAAGCGCCCAGAGCCACCGCTGGCGGAATCGCTGTACTTCGCGGTACCTTGGGTCTGGATTCATGATTTTGTCATCTGAAGATGTAGTTACTTGCTGATACGGCCATCGGATCCAAGGATCGTCTGCTCCCGCCTGGGCGGACAGCGTCTGCATACGCCTCTTGTTCGGCTTTGATGTCTCCGAAAGTGTTGAGCACTCAAAATTCTGGACCTGAACCTGACTGTTTAGCCATATCTACAAACAAAATTGAGGATTGGTGACCCCTCTGAGACGTGAAAGTTGTCCACGAATTAGATTCGACGCTTGAGCAACATCAGCAATCGCCTCATGTCAGAAATACTGCCAAAATACAGACAAAATCTCGTGAATCCAAGAGCGCCGTCGCTCACCAGAATCGAAGCAAACTCAGAAACTCCGCCTGCCTCAACCGCCCGGGTCGAACAGACAGAACCCGACCAGTTCGACGATTTCGCCAGCACGGAGCGGCGGAGACTCACCGAGATGTACATCAATTTCGTCACGCAGCACGAAATTAGCGAGTCGCCACACGTTGTGTAGTATCACGCCAATCACGAAGTACAAGAAGCGAATCCGGTAGTCCTTGGTCGCCGTCTGTGGGAGGAAATGCGCCTTGATGTCCTTGTACTCGTTCTCAATCGTCCACCGATGCCGATACTGACTGATGAGTGCCTCTGCTCTATGCTCATCAACCCACCCGTTTACCGTGAACAGCGAGTACTCACCTCCCGACTTGTATATGATACTCACCTTATGCATCCGCCCCTCATGCCATAACTCGGCGTGTTCGATACGAGTGTCGTACACCGTATCCTCTTTAATTTCCTTGATATTTATCGCGTCAGAATTCGAACGCTCCTGCTTACCAATCACGTACTGAACGCTCCCCCTGTCAAGGGCGTCGCGGATACCGTGTACGTCGAACTCACGGTCGCAGAATACCTTGTGGATGTCTACGTGGCGCGTAGCCTGTTCCATTAGACGGTTTACAATGTCCACGCGCGGTGTCCGCTCCACGTCTACGTTCGCGTCTGCCTTCTCCCACCACCGTTCGTCGCGCACTGGCTCGATAGCGAGGATAATTGGCGTCTCCTCGGCTACGATAGACAGAGTGGCGAACTTGTACCCGCGTTCCGCCTTCTCCTTGTTCGAGGGCTTGAATCCCGACACCATCTCGGGGTAGTCTTCTTTGGGATACACTTCTCGACCGCTCTCACTCACGACGGGTTCTTCGTCCCACGCAACTTCCTTCTCGTTCCTGAACGGTGACGGCCAGAAATTGAACGTCGTGATGTCGATAGCAGCCATCAGTGGCTCGCGGAGACCCTGCCGGTCGCGACCAGCAATCTCGTCTAACTGTTTCTCAACACCCGCGTGAAACGCTGGCAGAATTGCATCGCGAATCCGCTTCCAGTCGAGTGGTCGCTGTCCATCTTCGTAGTCTACCAAAATCGTCTGTGAGTCAGGACTGGCGACCTTCTTCATCGTCCGATTGTGAGTGGAGCCATGCGGAACTTCCGAGCGGTCACTCAACCGCGCGAACCGCCGCCGAAGCGTCGTTGTACCCGCTTTGGCCATGTTCAAATAGCCCTGTCGCTCGAAAAACGCTTCTAACGGGTACTTAGCGTTCGATGCGCGGTCGGCAGAGAACTCGGTAAACCCCAGTTCCGTCGCTCGCTCTACAGCGTCCATGATTTGCTCTTCTCCGATGCCGTGCTTGGCGTTCACATCGCTTGGTTCGAGCGCGGGCTCGCCAGTATCTATGATGTCGTTGTCGGCACAGACCTTCCGAATCTGCTCCGCGACTGTCTCGATGGCCTGCCGTTCGGAATGACAGAACCGATTTCGCCAATTGTGGCTGATAATCTGTTGACTGAGTGGGCTCCCGAGACCAAAACGGATGTAGACGTAGGCCGCTCCTTTCAGTCGGCGCTCTAGTTCGGACTGGTTGAATCCCCGAGCGTGCTGGTAGAGGAACATCTGGACGACGGCATCGAGGTCGAACTTCGCCCGGTCAGGGTCATCGTAGTCCGAGAACCAGTCGTCATCGATGTCGAGGTTTGCGATGACGCGAGTGATGTGGTCGTGGATATGACAGAGGTCCTCCGTCTGCTCACCAATCTCGGTAACGAACTCCGCGAGCCTATCACGTGGCAAACTGCTGTCCTCTGTCATTGATGGATGCTGCAACCGTTTGATTAGATTCTAACTATACTTCGGCGTGTCATTTCCACTTCTTCCAGCTACGATACGGGGTTCTCATTAGGGTATCTCGGGGTCAATCGAAGGAAAAGAAAACGCGAATACTCAAGTTAAATTCTAACTTGGGTTAAGAAATAATGGTGTGTGGAGTTCACGATTGGAGTGATGACTCTCTCGCCTAGTGCGTATCTCTCTAGAAAGGGCACTATCGAGCTACTCTGCGAGCTTAGCCCTGAAGGGTCCCGGTTCGAAGAGCTACTGGATGAACTCCCGATTAGCCGACCGACACTTGCAAACCGGCTGGCTGAGGGTCAAGAGGTCTCGCTCTTAGAGCCCAGACCGATTGCTGGTGAACGAGGGACCACTCACGAATACGTATTCACACCGAGAGGGGCAACCATTCGCGTGCTACTATTCCAACAGGGGCTCGTTTTGGAATACCAGCAGTACAAGATGGCACTCAAACAGTTCGAGGCTGGTTGTGACAAGTTCAAAGAGACAATCGAGACAAACCCACCAAACTTAGGAAACTCAAAACTCAATGAAGAGAACCTTCGCACCATTATCCAACGGAGTGCCCTTTCAGAGATGGCCGAAGAGTGAAGACAAGTCAGGCGTCTGGCGGGCTGAGATTCTTCATCTTGAAGCCTGATTTCGGGATGTAACGACCAGCCAGCACCGCGAGTTCTCTCGTACGCTGAGTGTCTGCAAGGTTGTGACATAAGAGTGGCACCCAGTTGCCGTTCTCGTGAGTCGTCACGGCGCTCGCACTGTCGTCGAACGGGTCACAGTCGTCGCCACCTATCAAGTCATCGTAGACTCCCACAAGGTCGCTCGCGTCACCCGTGTCGAACCCCTCTACCATGTCCATCGTGTCCGAGTACGCTACATCGGGGAACGGCCACGGTGCGTCTTGACGGACGCACGCCCGACGCAGGAACGGCAGGTCGAATCCACCACGCCACCGCTCGCCGTTGTACGCGGTCAGGTAGTGCCGGTCGCCGTCGATGGTACTAGTCGCGAAGTCTTCTAACCCCGCAAGTAGCCGCTGCTCACTCTGATACACCGACACTCGCACGTTTGAGTCCGACTCGTGTTCCACGTCGGTCGCGAGTCGGCCCGCATCGGCCTCGCGACCTGTGGTGTTTAGCGCCAGCCACGAACCCATGTCAGTGGTGAGACCTGCAACGGTGATTACTGACCCCGGTTCTAACCCCGAGGTCTCGATGTCGAACGCGATTGGACTGAGATTGCCCATGTATGAATGGGAATGCTCGTGCTTAGTAAGCGAGAGTGTGGAGTTTCTGTTTTTCCAACTGGCTCTTCCAAGATAGCACTACACACACGGTCAACGCACTACCCTCTCTGAGTCAGCCAACTGAGACAATCACTGTAGAACTTGCTCAATTGCGTCTCGTGGAACGTTCCGACGTATTCTAAAGGTCGCTTTCGCCGCTGTTCGCTTGTGTATCTTAGATATTTTCCAGCTCGTTCAATAGTTTCTGCTTCGCAGAACTCTGTTTCATCGAATTCAAGTCGATACTTAGGCTCAGTTCTGTCCCACTGTCGGACTGGGAGAACATCATTGAAGGCACCGTGCTGCGCCGCGATTCGTAACCCTCGTATAAACATCAATTTCCGTGTATATTCGACACCAGTATGTTTATCTGGGTGATAGCTCTGTTTCGTGAACTCAAAGCCCTCCGATAGATAGTTTGTAATAGTAGCTCGAACTGCTTCATTAAACGAATAGATTCCCGCGAGATAGTTGTGGGTTAGCCGATACACTTCGATTGTGTCTCTCTGGACAGCTTCGTCAGAATCATCACTGACGATGAAATATGCGTCTTCACGTAGATGACCATCAACGAACTCCTCCAGTTCTGCGAAATTAATCTCAGCCGTTGTGAGAGCCAACTGTAACCGTGTCCGGTCTATCTGTCGAAGACGCCGAGAAGGGGTGACAGCCTCACCTACGAGTTTTTCAATGGTCTCAGGAGTTCCCTTGCCATCTGTCACAACAAAGCCCGCTCACTCGTCAGTATCGTCATCGTCGCGAATAATACGAACAGCACTGAAGGCGGCAGCTATCTCACTGACATTGCCACCTGTGATTTCGGCCACTTCCTCAGGGGTCTTGGCCTTCCGCTTCTGTTCGGGCATAGATGCATGTTTGTGATACAAGTATAAATCTCTTCGCTCAGCGCATTCAACCACCCAAAACAACCATCGCCCCAAACCCAAGGGTCGCAAGGCCCAAACCGTAGAAGAACAGCTTCTGGTCCGCACTCACGTACTGATGATGGTCAATATGAGCGTCTGCGAGTTGATTATTGACGTTTTGCTCCCATCCCACCGTTGAAATTTCTCCAGTTCGCACGTTCCCGACTCCAAACACGAACAGTAGAAGCAATAACCCGACTATAAATAACGCAGCAACCGCCAGTTCGCTTTGAGTGGCTAATCCTACCACCAAGACCGTCGCTCCCGCGTAAACCAGCCCATATCGAGACACACCAGCAATGACCGTTTTCCAGTTCATGATATATAACTGACTGCTAACAGCATAAATTCCCGAGTCATCCGAAACGGACTCGTTCTGATTGTTTTGACGACTTAATAGAAATTGGAAAAGTGGAAATTACCCACTTCCACTTAATATCATAGGACAAGAAACTGTCCGTCATGATACAAAATGCGCGGGTGTTGCAACCCGAATTCGTCCCTCGGGACGTGGTACACCGTACTCACGAAGTAACCACACTCTCTGCTGCACTGGACCCTGTTACCGACGGGCAAAAAGGCGAGGTTTCGTTCCTTCACGGACCCTCGGGAGCAGGCAAAACCTGCATCGCTCGGTACATCACCGAACAACTCCAAGAGAGCGTCCTCGACCTCAACACCCAGTACGTCAACTGCTGGGAAGACTACTCTCGGTTCAAAACGCTCTATCGGGTGTTAGAAGGCATCGACCGCACACTCGACATCCATCGTCAATCAACCCCGAGAGACGAGCTTCTTGACCGGCTCCGCGACTACGACGGCCCTCCGTACGTCGTCATCCTTGACGAGGTGGACCAGTTAGAAGACAAGCGCGTGTTGTACGAGTTGCACCGAACGCGGAAGCTGACGCTGGTCCTCATCGCCAATCAGGAAGCGGGTCTGTTCGAACCGCTGAACGAGCGACTGACGAGTCGGCTTCGCACGGCCACCCGCATTCAGTTCGACCGCTACACTGTAGACGAACTCGTGTCGATACTGGAGCCACGTGTCCGGTGGGGACTGCAAGAGGACGTGGTGACCACAGAGCAGTTGGAGTGGATTGCCGACGCAGCAGCCGGGGACGCACGCGTGGGTATCGAAGTCTTGCGTGTAGCTGCTCGACGGACCACTCAACGCGGTCTCGATACAATTCCTGACGAGGTACTCCGAGAGGCGGTTTCGGAAGCGAAGTCGGAAATCAGACAACGTAACGTAGGCAAGCTCACCGCAGACCAGCGTATCCTCTACGAGATAGTTACAGAACTCGGTGAGGTTCCCCCAAGCACACTGTACGAGGAGTACCGAGCGCGAGCGGACGACCCAAAGTCAGACCGCATGGTGCGGAACTACTTGCAGAAGATGGAACGTTACAATCTAGTCCGAGCCGAGGGAGAAAATCGTGGTCGGACGTACTGTTCAGTAGTCTAATCCATACAATCTGTGTATCCGTCAAGCGGGACGGGTCACCGTTAAGAGAGTGAATCTATTGTCACATTCAATGTAGACTCGATGAAAATCATCACTCGAAATTGCCTTTCGTAGTTGTCCGACCTCACTATCCGGTACTCTGGTTGGACGTTCCGGCTTCTCTTTCATTATTTTTTGTATATTTGGCATATTCTCAAATCGTGGGTTATCGCAATGCAACAGAGGGTCGCTGGACTCACGAACGATACGGAACTGTGACGAATCAGTCATCGGCCTGACCGACAATTCCGTAACTTCTTCACTAAATGCAACAAATATCGTGGTATGATTTCCCCCAGTTTCAACCGAGGTATTTGTTCGCTCCGATAACAACTGGGCTTCCTTTTCGTCCAGTAGCGCACTCTCACTTGTTCCGTTCGACACCCTTCGGATAGTTGGAATTTCCTCCAAAATTGACGAATTGCTGTTAATTACTGGTTCTTCCACAGCGTAAGCCCAACCACTATATGGTGGGGGGCGGGACGAATTACCTGCAGACGAGCAACCCGTGAGCCACGCTATTGAAACGATTCCGAGACCGCGTGCGAAGTCCCGTCGAGAGGAGGGCATGGTTGTTACATTGTACTACTACACTTTTTGATAAGTGCTTTCTGGGGGGGGGCAGTCAAGGGTGTTTACCTGCGAACAACCAGATGTACGAGCCTCCAATTTCTACCTCGTTTTGTATAGATGAGCAGGATGAAGAGATATACTACGACGGTCGCAGCCAGAAGAAACGGCGAGATTCCAAATAGTAGTACGCTGTCAATTACCCAAATCAGCACAGCGAGTATCACAGTAACAACAATCACTCCCCCGAACTGGTCAATTGTCGATAAATCATCCATACATCGGCCTATACAGCATGAAGCAAACGTTTTCTCCTATTACACAACCCTCAGCTGAGTGTACGAATCGGTCAACCAAGTCTGGCAGAACCAGAGATATTTCTTGGTTCCTCTGCTACCTACTTCTATGAACCGTCGTACATTTCTTATTGCAGGTGGTGGGACTGCCGTCGCGTTAGGAGGTGGGACGGCAGTCGCAAGCGCAACGAGGGCAGACGTTCTCGCCAATAGCGAACTGACTCGGGGAAAAGGGGAAGCTGAGACAGTAGAGAAAACGATTACCCGTGAATCAGTTGAGTATCTAGAATCGACAACTCAGGTCAGAGAGGACGGTCACACCGAATCATTCAGTAGGTGGGCACGACGGGAGAGCGCGACAATCGGGGCACGTGAAGTCATCTTGGTTGTTGAGAACCGGCTCAATAACTCGATAGAAGGTGTTGGGTCAGGAGTACGGTCTCTGATTTTCGGCCCAGTGATTACCGTTGACCATACTGTTACCCACGATAGAGATAGCTCGATAGCAAGCGAACCCAACGTAACACCTGAACAACTGATTTCAGTAGCCCCCGGTACAATAACCGTCACTGTCATCCTCGATGAACACACGTTCACAAAGGAATTTCCCGTCGGTGTAGGGCATAGTCAATTGTATATGAACTAACTATGAGTAGTTCGGTGTCTCTTCTCTATCTAACGTTCAGAGTGTCTAGTCGATGTTGTAGGGTCCTTTGTATGAGCTGAGATGTCGTAACCTGAATAGTCCCAATTTCGACACGAGTATCTCTAAAGAATTGCCACTCTAAATCGAGTCACGAGTCGTATAGGTGAACAAGTTAACGAATTGGTGGTTTGTAGAAATCCAAACTGCCAACCTCTGTCTGGACGACGGCCGCGAATCGGTATAGCATTATACGATATATAATACACAATTCCGGGACTATGAACCCTCTACCATGCGAAATCGGTGGATCGGAACAGTATCAAGTTTACTGTGTCTTTGACTTAAAAGACACACTACTTTGAAGTGGGTGCCCGCCGTCTGCGACTCCAACCCGATGACAGCCGCCGAATCAGGGGGTTCGACCGCCGAGACTGACCTCGAAGCCACCATCGAGGCGCGACTGGTCAGTCTCGACTCCGGCAACTACCGGGCGAACAACCGTCTCGTCCTCGACGCGTTCAAGAAGTATCTGGAGGACCAGCGCGGAGTCACGACCCTCGAGGACCTGGAGGTCATCGACTGTCGTCGATACGCACAGCACCTCCGCGAGCGCGTCCACGACGACGATGATCCCCTTTCGGCGGCCTCAGCCCACGCGAACGGCCCGTACTTCACCATCGTCCGGGCGTTCCTCGGCTGGTGCGTCGACGACGAGCGAATTGACTCGAACCCGGCTCGACCGAACCGCGTCAAGGAGCCACTTCCGGAGCACCACGGGGACCACGACAGACAATTCTGGTCGGCCGAGGCTCGAGAGGCGCTGCTGGAGTTCGTCGGCGAACGGGCGCACGACGCACTTGACGAGTCGGCAGACGACCGCGAGCGGACCTTCCGGGATCGAGCTCTCGTGACGATGCTCGCCCTCACAGGTGCCCGTGGAGCGGAGCTGTTCGCCGACCCTCGAGACGAGTATCGCAACGGCCTCCGGTGGAGCGATGTCGACCTCGAAAAGGGGATCGCCACCGTCTTCGGTAAGACACGGGAACGCCAGCCGATCCCTCTTACTGATCGCGTTGTCGAGACCCTTGAGCGGTACCGGACGGTGCTCGACCCAGCGACCGGTGACTGGCCGGTGTTTCCGACTCGTCACCATGCTTCGCTCGCGAAGGCCGCCAAAGAGGGTCTCGAAGCCCAGGGGTGGAGCGCGGAGGACATTGAGGCGGCGCTAGCGGTCTCCACGTCGATGGAGATCCTCCGAGACCACGGGATCGCGCCGCCGGCGCTCTCGAAGAACGGAACGCGATCTCTGATGAAGCGTCTTTGTGACGCTGCTGATGTCGATATCGACGGCGAGTATCTCAAGCCACACGGTGGCCGACGGGGACTGGGGAGTGACCTCTACGCACGGGACGCCGAACTCGCCCAAGAACTCCTCCGCCACGAGTCGATCGAGACCACCCACCAGTCCTACCGCGAGCAGAACGTCGTCGAGCGACGGAAACGACTCGAAGATATTCTCGGAGAATAGTCGAACTCGAGTCTGAGGTTCTGAAGTCCGTTACCCCACGATGTCTGGAAATAGTTGCGTCTGTGGGGTAACATGGGCCCGACTCGCAAAGACTTCTATCTACAACTCTCAGTAGAAGCTAATGCCGTACTGCTCGAATTGTGGAAGCAGCGTCGGTGAGACTCACCACTACTGCAGCTCTTGCGGGAACGCTCTTTCGAAAACAGCGAGGTCTGAAGATGATCCACCGATGGCGATTGATCGGGATGGGTTCCTCTCGCCACGCTCACTCTCGTACGTCTCGGCGCTACTGAGCGGCGATCAGACCATCGACAGAGAGTCAGTCTCTCACAAGCAGCTCCAGCGAGACGTGAACGCCGCATTTTCAGACTTCGCTCGGATCGCGATGGTCGAGGATCTCAATCTCCTTCTCCTCTGGGCGTCAGGGTCTGGATCCACCTCGATGGATACCCCGGTTGAAGATATGAACAGCCAGCAATTCCAAGACTGGTTAGCCTCGTTGGGTCTCATACGCACCCTTCAGCTGTATGATGACGCCCTCGGGACGGATTTCAGGTCCGAATTCAACGAGAAGTTACAGGAGCTGATTGAGATCGCAAGAGAAGAGATTGATGACAGCGATGGGTCTCCCCCATAGAGAACTAGCGCTGACTCGCTGGACCGTACTCATCGGACAAGATTTGTTTGAGTTCGAACTCCTCACCATCCTCAATCGCATCGGCGACATCACAGACGAACTGGAGCGCCTGAATCTCCGCTTGGAGCGTGGCGATTCGCTCTTCTCGCTCTCGAATCCTTGTTCTGAGCGTTGCCACGAGGCGGCTATCTGTCGCGCTCGATGGAGGATGCGTCGATAGTGCTGTCTCCGGCAGCCGTCCGTCGGGGCGGGGAATCCGTCCTGCGTCGAGTTCGAACTGGATCCGCTGAATGTGTTTGCATAGCGTAGGACTGTCGGGGTCCTGGTAGTCGGGACAAGTACACGTCTCATCCAGTAGATCCACCTCGTAGATGTTTCCCGAGGCTGAGTCGACCTCGTAACACCCGCCTCGGTGAAGCAGTGCTACGTCCATGTCGTCCTCTCGTGCTCGCTTGGCGCGAGCATCACCCTGAGACTGGCGCTCGTCCTCGCTATCCGTAGTCGTCGATGAATCGGTCACGGCCATCCTTAGACACCCACGTGGAGAGACGGATCTACTGATCCGCCTTCCATCCGATTGGAGATGATAAATTCGTGCGGGCGATGGGGTCCGGAGTTGCGGATTATCGGCTCTACGATTTCGACCTCATCTGTGATTAGAGTCGTTTCACAACACGACACTCAATACCCGAGATAGACGATCATCAGACCGTGGTCGTCTTCCACATCGACTGTTCGGCCGGTCGCCGCTATGAGTAGGTTATGTCTGTGCCTCAGGACTGTCCACCATCGTCTCTACGCCCTCGTCGAGTCGGCTCATCAGCTGTGTTGCTCTCTGCTTCGCAGTACTTTCCGAAACTCCTTCGGCTACCAGTCGATTCACCACTCGAACTCGGACCTCAGCTGGCTCTAGAGGGTCAACTGGGTCGATGTACCCGCTTTCCGTGAGGTATGTCTCAAACTCGTCGGCTTTGTTTCGCCTGAATCTCGATACCTCGCCAGCTCGAAGTGCTTCCACCAGCTCCTCACCATCCCCGTTGAGTTCCTTAGCGAGGTCTGCTACTTCATCTACGAAATTCTCCGTGACTGCATCCGTCGACTCAATCACTTGACGATCGACGTACGCTCCACGGCCCACCTGCCAGGCCTCGACGAACGTCTCAAGCGCCCGTCCGAGTGCTAACGCATCGTTTAGTGCATCCTGTGCTGCCACGGCCTCGAGAGTCGTTTCGGTGGCCAGTGTTCGAAGCTGCCCCCACCTCTCGACACCCAGCTCCATTAGTTCATACAGTAGCTCGACGTCGTCGACGATGTACCAGAGGTGTGCCCCGCCAGCCCCCTTCCGGGGGTTGAACTGCGGCACGTCCAGTGCCGTACCGTAAGCACCATGATCCCGTCCTTCCGGAGCTGGTGGTCCCTCGGGCCCCCTCTGGTAGGCCTCAAGTGAGGGGACATCGACGGATTGTTCCAGGTCGCGCTGCTCGGCTAGGTCCACCGTTTCGTAGTCTACCTCACTTGCCGCTTCTAGCGCCTCGCGCCACTTCGCCACTTCATCACCCTGTGCTGTGAAATAGAACACCTGTCGCCCAGCGCGGGCCAACTCAATCACCGCGTCGATGATAACCTCAGCACGGCGGTCATCAGAGTTCGCCAATGTCTCGTCCATCAGTAACGGCAGTGCGACTCCCTGCTCTTGCTGGTCGACAAACGCTAGCCGTACAGCTAGGAGGACTTGTAGTTGCGTTCCACTCGAGAGTTCGTCTAAGGCGTACCCCCTCTCGTCGACGCTGTCGTATGCACGGAAGCGCCCCGAATCCTCGGCTATGTCGAGGCGGTACCGGCCTTGGGTGATTTCAGCGAGGAGTTCTCGGGCACGCTCAAACACGGGCGGGCGGCTGGCCTCTCGGGTTACCTCCCGAACATGCTCAAGAAGTGTATGACCCACCATCGACGCGGCATCCGACTCATATAGGTCTTCTAAATCCTCTAGCGCCGCATCACGCTTTTTGAGGGCCTCCTCGACGTTTGTTCGCTCCTTCGCTCCCTGAACCCGCTCTTCGATGCGGCTGATCTGATCGCTGAGTTCCTCTGGGTCCTCGGCCGTCTCACGGAGACGCTGTGCCCGCTGTTTCAGTGTTCCAAGTTTCTCGGTCTTCAGCGAGGGATCATACCCTTCGTATTCCGCCATCTCTCGAGACTGCATTCGAGCACGCGTTTGTGCACCATCGATGTCGGCCTTGATGTCCTCATATTCGTCAACCTGCTCGCAGAGATCCCGCAGTCGGTCATCGTCTCCTGGGTCGACACCGAGTTCTTTGTATACCCCATCACGACGCTCGATTCGCTCGTTCAGTTCCTCTTTCGCCTCCTGGATTTCTCCTCTCGCCGATTCCAGTTGCTCCTGGGCAGATTCATACTGCTCTTGCCGATCTTCGAGAGCCGAAACATGCCCTTCAGCTGTCTCCGCAGAGGTCACTTGGACATCGTCAAAGTACGGTGAGAGGAGTTCAGTGAGTTCCTGACGCTTGGTTGTTGCTTCTGATTCGAGTTGCTTGACCCGCCCTTCGTACTTTTTCACCTCGGCGTGGGCCCGCTGCCACCGAACGATTCCTTTGACCATCGGCATTAGCTCTACGCCTGGGCCCTCGGGAGCAGCACCGAGGCTCTCTCTGAGCTTCGTCCGCCGTTCTTCAAGGGTGGCTTCTTTCTGTTCCAGATCACTGTCGGGAGACAACGTAGCAGCCTGCTGTTCCTGCTGGTCGGCAAGGATGTGTGACGCCTCGTCGGAGTAGAGCGAGCGAAGTTGTTCTCGGACCGCCGATGGTTCCCAAGAAGCAGGCGGATCGAGAACGAGATCTTCGTATGTCTGTCGATGCGTAGCCCGCTGGCCGTCCTCGGACCTATCGGACCCCGACTGCACGAACACGTAGACGGCCAATATACCGCCGACAATCGCAAGGCCGTATCCCAGCGGTGAGACCAGCGCTCCGAGAGCGATACCGGCGATGACAAGCAGCACAGACGACACCAGCGCGACTCTACGGACCGTCTGTAGGCGATTGTCGGACTCTTTAGCGCCTTCCTCCGGTGTTTCTAGCCACTGTTCGAGCGCTTGCTGACCGCGACCCAGCGTGTCTGGGTCGGCATCGGGACGCTGCGGATTGCCAAGCCGCTCTTCGATTGCTCTCTTGAGTTGTCGTTCTGCACGTACCTCAGCAGCAGTAGTAACGAAGTCCTCAACGTCCGGCCACATTTCTGGATTGAGGCCGGCGAGATCCTCGCGTTCGAGGTCAAGCGGAATCTCAGTTCTCTCCTGCTTCCTTCGTTCCTTTACACCCTCAAGCTCGCTCTTTTGTCGGCGGATATCCTCTTCGAGCGAACCGATCGTCTGCTGCAGCGTCTTGGCCTGCTCCAGCAATCCGTCGGGAAGGCCGCTCTCCGGAAGATCAGCGTCGTCGAGTGAGTCCGTCGCCTCCTCTTTTTTGCCTTCAGCGTCCTCCTTGCGACCTTTCCAGGTCTCGATCTCGTTGTCCAGCCTTTCAACCGTCTCGATCTCGTCGCCGTCTACTTGCTCTAGAACGGACGGATAGCTCCTGAGTTCGGCGCAGTACTCACGTATCTCGTTACGGGTCTGAGTGAACTCGATCGCCCTCTCAACTAAGTCGAGATGTGCGTGGTCCTCCCGCGCTTGCTCTCGGCGTCGTCTCAGTTCGTCAAGGCGCTGTTGATCCTCACGAATCTCTTCAACTTCGCTCTTCGCCTCGCGCGCCGCCTCAAGAGCCTCGCTGGCAGCCCGTACCTCTCCTTTGCGTCGTGTACTGGGAGTATCGTTGAATCCAAGGGCCTCACCAGCAGCGTCGAGATCGTATCCACCAGCAGACTCACGCCGGATTCGGTCTGCAAAGGATTCGTTGTCCGTGTCCGACTGGAGTAACTCGTGCAGCGCCAATTGGTAACGAGAGCGGTACTCAGTCGCTGGGAGGCTCGGCTGGTTGGCTGGCCCGCCGTTACGTTGGAACGATGCCCGCGTCCCGTCTATATCGACCCGCCAGTCGTCGTTGTTAGCACGGAAGTGTGCCGTCAGCCGTGCCTCCGGCGGAGCCGTCTCGGGCCACAACGCCCAGTGAAGCCCCTTCGCAAGAGTGGTCTTTCCAGCCCCATTAGGGCCGTGGACGATCGTCACATCCTGCGAGATTGTATCTAGAAGGGGCCCGTCACGGGCAAACCCAGGCGCCCGGCGGATATCCAGCGTCTCGAACTCGAGTGGATTGTTGCTCATACATCACCCTCCACCTGCTGGACAAGTTTGTCGAGAACGAGCTGTGCTTGTTGTTCAAGATGGTTGACGGCATCCTCCTCGTCCGGTCTGGTGAACTGGTCCCTCTCTCTCCTGAGCTCACGGTAAGCGTCAGCTCCGTATACCGCCTCGAGCGTGTCCGCGGCGTCGTCGACGAGATCGGAATGGTTGTCTCGGACGGCGTCCTCTTGGATCGACAGTAGCAGTTCCGCTAAGTATCCCGCTGGCCCATCACTATCCGCAAGGTTTTCCAGATCGATATCAGGTCGTGTGTCGAGGGTGAGGTCACCGATGGTGACCTGGACACCTGCCTCTCGTCGTTCGATATTTAGAATATCCTCGCGATAGTCACGGAGCGCCGTATGCGCTGAGGTCCGACCGGTGAGGGTGAGCTTCATCACAACATGGTCGACCGTCTCGACATCAACGTCAGTCTGGACGTGGTCACGCGCCCGCTCAGAGATGAGAGCAGGGAGGTCAGTCGGTTCGTCGACACCAGACACATCGACCGATAGTGTATCGTATCGGAGTTTGGCTAACGGTTGCTGTCTCGCGGTGACCGTGGCTGAGGAGTCAGTATCGACTGTGACTTCCCAGGGGCCGTGACACCCCGGCTCGCCGGGGTCTAATCCCTGTGGGGACCCAGGATATAGAATCAGCGGGTCGCTGTCGACTCGTATTCCGGGGACGTGTATGTGACCAAGCAACCAAGCGTCGGCTCCTGTTCCTCGAAGCTCTGCGGTTCTGACCGGAGCGTATCGGCTTTCTGTAGCGTCCAGATCAATATGAGCAACTCCAATAACCGGATCATCGGTATCGGTATCGAACTCATACGCGCTGAGTGGCGACCGGGTGACCTGCTTGGCTGGGAACGACCACCCGTCGATGTGTGCGCGGGCCCCATTATGTCCGTCGAGCGTGTGCCGTTCCCAGTTTCCGTCGCGACCGAGCAGGCGGACATTACCTATCCCCAAATCATCTACCATGTCCGGTGCCAGATCCCAGTCATGATTCCCGCTCACTATGAGGATTGGAATTCCGGCATCATCGAGCCGGATCACTTCTCGCTCAAAGACACCATAAGCCTCGATATACTCGTTCTCCTCGTCGACGATGTCGCCAGTCACGACGACTGCATCCGCTTCTCGGTCGACTGCTAGATCGACTGTTCGTGTCCAGACGCCACGAGGAGAACAGGCACTGTCGTCGGCCTCAGCTGGCGCTCTGGAGGGCGAGCGCCCTAGATGTAGATCACCAGTACACACCAGCCTTAGCTCACTGCCCACGGCTCGTATCAGACCACTAT
Organism: Salinigranum marinum; assembly: GCF_024228675.1. Lineage (NCBI taxonomy): Archaea > Methanobacteriati > Methanobacteriota > Halobacteria > Halobacteriales > Haloferacaceae > Salinigranum > Salinigranum marinum. The sequence continues at coordinate 17,717 of NZ_CP100464.1, forward strand.
TGCGATGAGACAGTTATAAATTTACAGCATCATCACTCGACGGACAATACCAGACTTCGACAACTGCTAAACCTATACAGTAAACCGGGTAGCTCACACGGTCGCCGATTATCCAAGCCGATGATGTGTATGATGTCGCTACCGAGATATCGACGAAACGAATATTATTTCGATTCCCGATCTTCCTCAGCGAGCAGTTTTTCCCGGGCCGAATTAACGTTCGAGCGGACGGCATCCTCGGTAACTCCTCTGATGTCAGCCCACTGCGCACCCGTGTAGCGCTCGGCCTCCTCGACGACAGTCCAGTCGACTGCCTCGTGGAGCGAGCAATCGCCCGCCACCAGCTCGGCGATCCGCTCGAGGAAGTCTTGCTCCTCCCAGGCAAGGGCGACTTCTTCGAACTGATGTTGGTCCCGATCGTAAACGGCGAACATCTGGACGGCGCCGTCGCGCTCCAGGTCGGCTCGAACGTGAGCCGGTAGCGACTCCAGCGCGGCCTCCGGGAGCGGATACGCGGGAACGTCGTGGAGCGACGCCACATCGAACGGGGTCAGGCCACGGTGTGAGACGTCACCGAATTTCATCAAGTACCCCGTCTCCGAGGCGAGTTGCGTCCGCCCTTCAAGCAGGTGCTCAGCGAGGTCGGGGTAGTCGTCTCGGTCGACCGAGCCGGTCTTGAAGATCGTCACGAAGTCACGGTCACCGCCACTGGGGGGATGTTCTGCCATCCGTCATCATCCTCCGGTATCTGATAGCAATTCGTTAGTACAGACCATGAGTCTGGCTCCCAGCTGAGCCATCTTCGGAGGCGGATTCCCGAAGCGTCGCAGCACGATCGGCGAGCATCCGGAGCACCCAGCGCCGGCTTTGGTGCTGGTTCTCGTAGCCCACGTACTCTCGGACTGTCTCGACGTCGTGCATACAGGCGACGCCGCCACGGATGAGCCGTCGGTTGTCTGTCTCGAGGAGCGTCGCAGGAGGGAGCGCCTCCAAAATCGACCGGGAGGGACGTTCGGACATGCGTGGCTACTGGTCCGCTGCGAAACAGTAGTTACCCCACAGATGAGATTCAGATACCAATAGTGGGGTAACTCGGTCGACTGGAGCCGCCGTGGATTGGAATCCCATCGGTACTCACTCCTCGGCAGTATCCGATGATTGACGGTCGGACCAATCACCAAAAAGTGGGACCGTCGACGCATCACGGTCGTCGAGTGTCCGCTGGCCGGGGGTCGACGAGGCAAACAGGGGCTCCTGCTTACCGGCATCCACACCGCTGGCACTCGTTTGCGGCCGGTCGTCGACGAAGCTCTCGCTCGTGGGAACATCGAGTCGGGTCGATCGCTGATGGCCGACCTCGATGCCGTGATCGGTGAGCGTGGTCTCGACCGCACCCGTCTCGACCTCCAGTCCCTCCGTCCCGAAGACTGCCTGGCGGTGGATAGAGAGATCGAGTCGTGAATGGTCGTCTGTCGGTTCGTGATCGGACGGCTGTGAATCGTCGGTAGGCATGAGGTACCGAGGAAACTGGCGTTGCAGAATCGCCAGCAACCTCGCCCCATTCGAGGCGTTAAATTTCGTCTGTCAGCAGTGATCTTGTGGAGTCGTTCCTCGATGTCGACTCGCCTTTGGCTGGCGGTCACAGGTCGGCCCGCGCGAACGCGCCTCCTCGCGGACCGTCCCCATCGATGTACTGCCCCTCGAGGTGAACCTCCAGCACGTCCGGTCTTCCACCGACGAAGTGCCCGGTCACGGTGAACGGGCTGATCCACGGCCCTCGTCCCTCGTCGTTGTCACTGGTTCGGCACGCGTCGTTGGGAGCGGCTTCGACGTACATCTCGGCCGTTCGGTCGTCAACGAGGGCAAACCCGTCATAGTCCCACTCGAGGTGGCTTCGTCCGTTGACGGTGAATCGGCCGTCGTCGACGCTAATCGAGAACTCGTCGGGCTCTATCCCGAGGAAATCCCGAGTCCGGTCCGTACCAATCGAGAGGGTCACCTCAGTCAATCCCAGCCCGTCAGCAGGATCGTCGACCCAGGGATGTTCGTTGGTTGGAGGACTGTCGACGGGGCCATCGATAACCTCGCCGCTACGTTCTGACGGCTCTCGGCTGGTTTCACCCTGCTCCACATCACCAGAGGTCGTCGCTGGTTCTGCCGTGTCGGTCGGGCCTCCCGAATTCGAGTCACTGGGATCATTCCCCTCCCTGTCGCCAGCGCTGACAGCCGGGGTATCCCCGTCCGAATCTGGCTGCCCGAGAATACTGGCACAGCCCGCCAGCGATACCACCGCGGCTGACGAAACCGCCGCAAGAACGCCTCGCCGCTGCCATCCCCGTCGCTCGGAACGACTCAGGAGCTGGTGTGGGTGGTCTGGACGGAGCCGACGACGCGAGGACATATATCGTCTATATTCACTTCACTCGTCGGTAAACAAGTCAGTTTAGAGGATGCGCGAGACGCAACTGTGCGTCACCTCCTTCATTACCTTCGACAATCCACACTACAATCGAATAGATTCCTTATGTTTGACCAGCAAGCCCGGACCCGTCTCAGAGACAAGCTGGACTACGAACAGTGGGTACTCAATGAACTGGAAGAGGAGCACGAGGTGTTTCCTGATCGGCTAGGAGATACAGTCATAGAGAGTGAGAGCATATCGGCACAGGAGGTCGCTGTATCGACCGCAGTCATCTCTCAACCCCGCGTAAACGAGGTCATCCAACGATTGTATCCGCTGGTATTCGTAGCGAGCTACAAATGCCTCGACATGATTATCGAGTGGATTCTGGAAGAGAACACTGGAACGCTGAACCACCAGTGGGGTTACAGCTACAAGAACTCAGAAGTGAACAAAATGTTCCGTACTGGGAACCTCCAGCTACCGCCTCCGTTAATCAATCATACCGATATCTTTGATCGGCTCTTGCGCCTCTATAGTGAGTTGATGGATCACCGCCACGCAGTCATTCACAGAGACCAGTTTGAACTGAACAACGATGTGTTCAGCGTGGAAGATGAAAGCGGCGTTCAGTACGGCTTTGACGCGACTCAGCTATTTTCTCTTGCGAAGATTGGAACGGTCTTGGCTGAGGTGCTTCTCAATAACAGCATTACCGATGATCGAGAACGGGCACTAAAACGATATCTCGACAATCTAGAATTCGTCCACGGGCAGGGAACCTTCGATATTGCTCCTCCCTGGGCCGGCACAATCGAATATCGTCTCGAGGCACAAGAGCACGATCCCTATCGTTGGGTGATTGATCTAGACCTAGTTCGGACGGCCGACGAATCCACCCCCTCGACCCAAGGATATATACTAAGAATTGTAGGGCTCCATAATGACGAGACAGTTTGCGAATGGGAGATTCCGAGCGAGGTAGTACCCGACGAGGATACACTTGAACTAACCGAACACGAACCCGATTTTGACGAGTATCAGATATAGACACAGCAACTGCTCAAGTCAACCTCAGAAGTGCTCTAAACAAGAAAACTAGACCATGTTGGTCTTGTACAGCGTTACTCTACTAATTGGCACCCTCCTCGCCATGTTGCAAGGATTCCCGACCGTGTTTGGGATATTGTGGTTTACAACGTGATTTGTTCTCGCGGTGCGAAGCATCCGCTCTGCGAATCGAACAGATACGTCGATGGCTGTGCCAACCAGCCGTTACTCCTATCCACCGCGCGATTCGGTGGACTTGGAGATACTTTCCTTCGAATGTTTTCAGCACCGTTTACGTCTGCGTTTGCCACTGCTCCACACCCATCGCACACGTACAATCCCCGTTCGACACGGTTCGCATCCCGCTTACGACTGCAGCTCGAACATGATCTCGACGTGTCTCGCTCGGAGACTCTTTTGGTCGTAATCCCCTCTGCTTCGGCCTTGTAGCCCAGCATCCTCGTGAAGCGGTCGAACGCCCATGAATGCAAGTCGAGATTACCGTGCTTCCCCCAGTCCTTCGGCTCGCCATTCTCCTCGTCCTCACGAATCCCAGAGAGGTCACCAACTGCAAGAGTCTCAACGTCCTCCTCTACGCACCGTTGGACGATATGTTTCGATAGGGTGTGGAAGTAGTAGGTACGGCGAGTCGACTTCTTCTGATTCAGGCGAGTTGACTGTGCTGAGTCGGCGTCATCACAGCGAGCGATGCGCTTGCTGAAGTAGTAGTCATCCTGCTTCAAACAGTTCAACGGATACAACTCGCCGTGGCCGCCTTCATAAGCGAGCGCGGCAAAGTTGTTGATGCCGAGATCAATCCCTGCAGTTTTGTCGCCTGACGTCCCTGAAATCCTGATCTCGATTTTGCAGACGAAGTGAAGTTCCCAGACCTCCCCAGTCCAAACTGCCCGAACTTGTTGGATATCCTCTACTGTAGAGAGGTCAACATCGGGTCGCGTATGGAACTCACAGAGAATGAAGTCCGACCAATACTCCTTGAGATTAGAACCCTTGCTGAGTCGAACTCGGTTGTACTTCGTATCAAGCTTGAAGCCTGCCTGTTTGAATGTAACCGTTGAACGAGGATGTTCGTCTCCGCGTTTGCGATACTTCGGCGGGTTCGCTCGCGTGTCTCCGTTGCGTCGATTACCGTACCAGCTATTGAACGCTTCAGCGAGTTCCTGAAGAACACGCTGACTTGACTGTGAATGCAGGTCATCGTAGCGTTCGTGCGACTTGAGGTAAGCGGTGAGTTCGGCGTGGCTGGGAATATGCCCAATCTCCGACCAGACGCGGTCACAGATCCACCGACCGACGTTCCAGAGTTTCGAGGCTGCGAATCCCGAGGCGTCGAGATCGCCCTTCACCTGTTCTTGGTTCTGAATTGACGCAGTATAGGTTCGGGTAACGATCTCGTGCGCCATAGGTGATGTATGTGGTATGATTATTTGAGATTTCAGAGGGTGCGTAACTCGCACTTGTGCGTGACATCCTCCGCAGACCAAGGCATGACCACGAACGTATTCGTTCGTCTCATAGCTCAGACACCCGCTCCCGATTCGGGGCGATAAATCGGGGGAGAGGACAGCTCAAAAAATGGCCGTCCCGTGTGGATCCTGGTTGTAAGGTCACGGTCCAACCCTCCGAGTCCAGCAGTCGTGATTCGCGATTCGTTCGGGGAGCCCGATCCGCCCACAGACGGGACATTCGACTAGTGGGGTCGGCGTGAGATCCTCCCACTCGCGAAGGGCGGCACGAAGGTGCTCGCGAACTTCTGATGAGTCTGATCGCGTGAGCGCCTGCACGAGATGCATCCGGAGTCGTTCACGGGCAGTCATCCAGCCTCCACAGTATTCTCCCACAGAGAGTGCCAAGGTCCTCGAGGGAACTGCTGATAGTGTCTCGACGTTGAACCGGCTGGGAACGTGGCTGTTCGCCTCATCGCGGAACGGTCTGAAGCGGTATCATATTTAAACTCACAGAAGTAGGACCTGACCCAATTTTCAGCAGACATTGCGTATCGGTTCGTAGTACCACTCTACGTCCCCCGGTCGCGAATCACGGCCATTCATCGTCCGGGAGTTGCGGCGTATGAGTGCTCGCTACGGTTGGACTGACGAACCGGCGAGCGCGATACGGGATATCAAGTCCGTCGGTCACCGGTAGAAAGATCGACTCCTGGGCACCGAGGACGGTCGACGCGAGCAACTCGTGTTTACACATCACCCGCCACGGAGCGCCGGTCTTGAATGGGCACGAACAGACCAACCCATCGGTCCACGGAAACAACGGATATCGGCTTCCACTCGCGTACTCACCGACGAGCAGTGGAGCCGGCAGGTGGAGGCCGTACTCGCTCGAAAGCGCTCCTTCCTCGGCTTTCCCACTGGAGAGATCTTGCTCGCGAACGACATATCGGGACGGGAGGTTTCGCTCTCGGGCGTATGTCTCGGGATCGTGATCTTGATCAAGGATGATCACCCCGACGAATCCGTTGTACCTGAGGAGATCGCGGTCCTCTGGCAACTCGCCGGAACCGTCGTCGATGAGCGTGCCGTATGAGGAGCGTTTCAGCACCGAACAGAGGTTGAGGCGGGGAATCAGTGTCCGGTACCACGTCTCCCGGCGGTCGCGCTCCGACCGGAGAGCAGCCTCCGGATCCGCAGCTGAGCGAGCCTGCCGAAGGCGATGGGCGAGAAACGCCGGAGCATCGACGAGTGCATCCTCGTCGTCATAGCTCTCGTAGTACCGCGCCTCTTCGGTGAGACGGCGCTGGCAGGTTCCCTCGGCATACTGCATCCCGAGTGGCTTCGCTCGCCCTGCATGATGCCAAGGATCGGTCTCGATCGCGTCGCGGTCTCGGGAATCGTAGTTCGTCAGGAGGTGGTCGTACCGAATCGCCCCACCTGCCATGAAATCGAGGCGAATACGATGTTCGACAGGCTCGATGGCCGGCGGGTCGGTTTCGACATTGTAGTCGTAGGCTGCGTCGATATCGGCTAGCGACCCCGGTGACAGTCCCAGCGACGGTAGCATCGACGAGGAGGCGCGGATGTGTCTTCGTGGCATCTGAATCAATCACTGTTTCTGGCTCTGTCCGCATCTAATTCGGCTCGATAAAGTAAACAGCGGAGCAGTTACTCACTGGTAATGAACAAAAACTGTTTTCATCCCAGCATCTCTTCTGTGTCATTTATACTTCCACTTCGGCGAAACACCTAATGAGGCGAAATATCAACTCCTATGTGATGCCTGAGCCTCCAGCGGACCTCGTAGTCTATTATTACGGTGGCGAGGAGCGTTCACAGATTGCCGACAAAATCGTTAGTGAGTGTGGTTTTCATCCGAGCGACACAAGTGATTCTGTGGTAGTAACAGATGACTATACTGCCTATCACTACCAACCCTTCGAGGTACGGGACGAGAATCTCGATCTTCTTGAGAAATCCGTTGAGCAGTTGCAACAACGATTTCCAGAGATGGACGTCTGGACCGAGAATAACTACCAGAAAGATCATGGGACACCAGTAGGGGAACACTATCAGATTTACATTGCGGCCACTCGGGGTGAAGTTGAGGATAACCAATGGGAAGTATAAGGGCTGTATATCCAGCACGTTCTTTTTGGATTACTCAATGTTGTCGATAAGGGCATGACCGATATGGAGAATGGGTCTTGTTTAGATACGGTGCAAGTCGTCCGGGACGGTCTGTTCCCGCAGAACGAAATCGGATAGGGGAAACATTCATTGATGGATCCTGTTCACCCAATAGCGCCACTAACCGACCCCTTTGGAAGCGTCTAAACAAGGCTCAGGGGGTATGTTTTCAGTACACCGTACTTTTGACCAATAGATTATAGAAGCGCGGTTCGGTAAACAACCTATGCCCGAACCAACGACCCGGCTTCATGTGTGGATTACAGGTAGCGCTGAAGAGGATGAGGAGAAAATAAAAAGGCTAATGCAAGAGAACGATTTCCCGATTCAGTATTCACACAAACCCTCCGATGAGGGTATAGAATTTCAATCTCACGGGTTTGAATATAGTGAGGAAAACTTGGCGCTGGTACAGGACATGAAACAAAAATTCGAAGCGGAATTCCCGTCCAGAAACGTGGAGCTTGAAGATGGAACACTTGGTGAGCACGTTGCTATAGATTTCTTCGAATGTATTCGAATCAAGTGAATCTTTGGTACTGTTCCCACAAGCGATACGCCCAGTGTATTCAGCAAGCTGTATATATTAACTAGTGGACAAGAATCACGTTAACCCTTGGATAGCCTGACAAACCCTGTTAGAATCCGACGAGGAGACTGGCGAACTGATCGAGCCGGTCGTCTAGCCGCCCCCCGTCGTACACGGTGGCTTCACGCTCATAATATTCGGCGAGTTTCGAGGCGTCAGTCGAGAGACGTCCCGGCTGGGTATCGGTGGCGATGGTGAGCGAACAGATGGGGGCATGGGCGGCCCGAATCTGATCGATGACGTCGTCGACGCTACTCGGCTCGCCGTCGGTCACGGCGACGATGAGTGGCTCGTCGCGGTGATCCTCGACGAGTTGGCGTGCGAGTTCGAGAGCATCCGCCAGCGGCGTTCCCCCACCACAGTCCGTGTCAAGTAGCGCCGCGTGGACGTGGCGAGTCTCGACAGAGAAGGGTTTCACGAGCCGAGCGTGACCGTCGACGAAATCGACGATCGCCACCTCGATCCCGAGCCCCTCTGCAGCGACGGCGAACCGCGCCAGCGCCTTCGTCGCGACCTCGATCTTCGGGGGCTCGCCGTTTCGCATCGAGCCCGAGCGGTCGAGGACCAGCACCAGTGCGTAGCGTTTCTCGCGGCCCGGCGTGTCAACCTTGCAGACTCGGGGATCGCCGATCAGAAGCCGATGGCCCGCGGTGGTGTCGTATCCACCGGCGGTCAATCCTCGCCGAACATCACGCTGCCGGTCGAGCCGGAGCTGTTTCTCGAGCGTGCCAGCAACCCGGGCAGCGCCGTCTTCGATGTCGGCCCACATCCCCGGTGGTGCATGGTCATCAGCGATGGGAACGAGCTCTAGTTCGTCCAGCTGGCCCGGGCCCCCAGTCGTCCTGCCGGCCGCCTGGTCGTCGTCCGAACTACCCCGATCGAGCCGGTGGCTGAGGTCCTCCAACTCACGCTCCAGCGCGTCGGTGTCGATGCTCTCCCGGTCTGCCTCGTCGTGAGCCGCAGTTCGGTCGGCAGTGAGTGCTTCCTCGTAGGTGTCTATCTCATTAGCAGGATCTCGATCGAGGACCTCAGCGTGTGCCGGCTCGGGGGCGGCTGTGGATTCTGATCCGTCCTCAGAGGGGGTACTCGTGGTTGGGGCCTTGCTTTCGACTTGCTCGTAGCCGTAGTCGCGCTCATCGCGAGAGTCAGTCGTCTCTCCAGATGAGCAGTCGTTAAGAGGAGCGCAGCCGTCGTCAAAATCCCCGATGGTCGACTGTTGTGCGGTATCAGAGCTGTCATCCACCTCGTCACCGCTGGAGGGACGTTCATCGTACGAGGACTCGGGTTCTGTGTTCGGGCGCTCGATGGAGCGAGCGAGTGCCCGCGCTCTGGAGTCGAGAGGCTTCGAGGCCGGCAAGGGCTGGGAGGGCTGGTCTTCATCGCTGCCCACCGATTGGGATGAATCATCAGAGTCTGAGCCGGGGGTATCGGCAGTGTGGGCGTTCGGATCGTCAAGGCCAGGTGTCTCGTCAAGGTCTCCATCAAGCCGATCCGGCGTGATTGTAGGCTGGTCGAGGACGTCCTGGAACGGATTGACCGTTGCGCTCCGTTCGACTTGCGGACGCTCGTCGCCCTGTCCGTCGGTTCCCTCGTCGCTCGATGGGTCAGTTTCAGTCTCAGAACCAGCTGTTTCCGAGCCGTCCGAGTCCGACGATGAGACGGAGTCCACAGCAGTCTCTTGATCATCGCCCTCCGTTGGCGACTCGGCGGTTGCTTCGGAACGGTCCTCGAGGAGCGGGAGGATCGCCGACTGCCAGGTCTCGACGACGAGCCGAGCTCGCCGTACAGATGCGGTCTTATCGTGGCTGTGGGTGATGTCATCGCGCTCGGCGCTCCGGATCGAAAGGGCATCCCGCGCTAACCGCTGGAGTGCCTCCCGAACAGCATCGAAGCCCGTGGCATCCGCCTCCGACGCGAAGACGATCCGCTCGTCGTCTTCGTCCAGAAGTACCTCCGTGATGCCCGTCGGATAGATCGTCCATTCGTAGAGCGCACTCGTCACGGCGTCCCAGAAGGAGAACCAAACCTGCTCACCGTCGGGAATATCGTCGGGTACTTGCGAATGGATCCGGCGGGTGAGTTCGAGGCGGATTTCGGCGTTGTCACTGAAGTTCGCTCCTTCAACGGCTTCCTGTTCGATGGCTCCATCCTCGATGATGTTGACGAGATCGTGGACCTGCTGGCGATAGTCGGGATCGATCTCGGTTTCGAGGAGTTCTGCGATGGGGCCGATAGCCGTCTTGAGGATATGGAGCAGTTCGTGAAAGGCGAGCCCGAACTGGTGGGCGTGATCGGCGGTCAGTTGATCGTTCACCGGGATTCGGTCCAACTGCGCCGGTTGGGTCGTCACGAGGACGAGAAATTCGGCGTCAACGTTCTCGAGGAGCTGTTCGGCCTGCTGCCGCTCGAATTCAGTTGCGTCGCTGGCCACGAGCGCATCGAGATTGGCAGGAAGGACCGCAGCGGTTTCGACGGCTGGCGTGAGAACGACCTCGACATCGGTCTCCGTTGGCAGATGACCACGAATGAATGCACGAAGTCGCTCTGTTCGTCCAGATGACGTCCGCACTTGAGCAGCCACGTCAGGGACGAATCTCTGTGCTGTAGGCCCGGTGGATGAGGTGGTGTCGAACATGGTGATCACGAGAAGCGCGTAGCCTCCTCGTTCATTTCCAAGTGATAAACGCCTGTAGAGGGAGTTACCCCACGAGCGATAGAATATCTAATTCGTGGGGTAACTCAAACGACTATAGATAGTCGTTGAGCGTCTCGTAGGTGTCGTCGGGATACTGATTCGGCTCGGCGACTGCCCACACCTCGTTCTTGACCGCTGCCTTCGGAGAAGCGCCGTCCTCGATGTGCTCGCAGAGAATCGTCAGATTTCGCGTCGAGAGCGTCGGCCAGTTCTCGTTCTGCCGGGTCTGGTGGGCGAACTGGACGATTTTCCGGAGCGTCCCCCGATCCACAACCTCGTGACTGGCGTTCACCTGTGCATCCAGCGTCGCGACCTCCTCGTCGACGTCCTGAATGTAGGGCTGTTCGAGCGCCCGGAACCGGCCACGAGTGGCCGAGTTCATCGGCTCGGAATCCCGGTACTCACGGGTCGGCGGATTCATCGTAATCACAATTCGTGCTGATGGATGGGGCTCAACCAACTCGCCATGCGCTTTCACGAGGAGCTTTCCTTCGTTGAGCAGGCGATGGAGCGACATCGCGGCGCCAGCACGCATCACGGGGAATTCGTTGAGCACCAGCACCGACCCATTCAGTAGCGCTTGTTTGGCCGGCCCGTTCCGAGGAGCGATCAGCCCGTCCTCGGTGGGCGTGAGCGGTCCGAACAGGTCCTCCGTGTGGGTAGCCTCGTCACAGTCTACCGAGACGTAGCCACGGTTCGTTCGGTGACACAGGTACTTGACGAGGTAGTTCTTCCCGGAGCCCCGTGGGCCAACCAGACGGATCGGAACTAGCCCACGGGCCAGTTTCTTCGCGAGCAGCTCGTCTAGTGGAAGCTGGAGACGCGGCTCCGTCGGAACCGCCGGCGGAACCACTTTCCCTGACGCATCGACTGGCAGGGCGTCGTCCCCCGCCTCGGGATGCGTCGCGGCCTTCGGGACGTCGGGATGGTCAGGACCGTCGAGGACGTGTAGACCTGTCGGCACCGGGTCCTGTTCGTTCCGGCCGATATCGGAGACGTACTGGGCCTCGACAGCGTCCGGCTCGAGCCCCTCGGATCGATAGCGGGGTTCACCGACAGGCTCGGTGGCGGCGGTGATATCGACCACCTGAGCCGTCCCTCGACCCGTCGTCTCCTCCACGCGTCGACCGTATCGGATGTCGGCACTCCGGGCGAGCCACACGCCAACCGGGACGTGCCGGGGCGCTGCCTGGATGATCGCCTCCGCACGACTCTCGGTTAGCGTCCCGGTTAATCCGGCGAGATCACCGACATCAGCGTCCGCGAGATCGGTGAAGGTCGCGTAGCCGTCATCACGGAGTGCGGTCGCAATGCTCTCGGTGACGACTTCGAGGGCTTGAAAATCGACAGTCCCAGTAGCGCCAGCAGGGCCACCGAAGGCCTCCGTGATCACGGCCGGCTCCTCACCCTGCGGCGAGACCCCGACGATGGTCGTACTTCCACCGGACCCCCGGTCGAGAGTGAAAACCCCCTCGGCAGCACCAGCATCGATGAGGTCCGCGGCCTCCTGATCGCCGATATCGACGTAGTCGCTGACCCGGAGGGTCACGCGTTCGAGCGGGACACTCCCTCCCTCGCGCGTGAGCAGACGATGGACGAGGTGTGAGAGGACGACGAGCGGTTCGGGTCGATCGACAGCTGAATCTGACTCGGATGAGGACATAGGTGGGAGACGGAACCCACGCGGGAATCCCGCCACCCAATTGAGGGTCGGTAAATCAGGGGCGGATCGAGACTCGGACAGAACACTCGGTTAGGACCGCCTCATCGACCCTGGTGGTTATTACGCGAGACGCGTTAGTAGCGCATAGAGGACACCAACGGATCATGGCTGGAACTGGGTCACAATCGAGCTCGGACGGGACGATGCCGGAGATCGTGACGACGGACGATGTCCTCGGCGGGAATCCCCGGATAGAGGGACATCGTATCGGCGTGTATCACGTCTACCAGCGCTACGTCGAAGGGGACGACACGCCCGAGGACATCGCCACGAGCTACGACATCTCTGTCGCCGAGGTCCACGCCGCGCTCGCGTACGCCTTCAGCCATCCCGAGGAGATGCGTACCATCGAGGCACAGAACCAGTCGATGTACGAGGAGAACGCGCCGAATCGCCTCGTTCCTGACGAGACCACGTAGAGGACGTTCGATGGAGCTTCTCGCGGACGAAAACGTCGAGACAGAGTGGATACAGGCCCTCCGCGACGACGGCCATGATGTCGTCCGTGTCGTCGACGTCGAGGATCTCGGGGTGAGCGCGACTGATCCAGACGTTCTAGCCGTTGCAACCCGGCAGAATCGAGTTCTGCTGACAGCTGATCAGTCGGATTTCAGTAATCCACCGGCAGACGAGCATCCAGGTATCATCATTATCGCGGACGTGACCCGGACGGGCGGCGAAGTGAGACGTGCGGTTCGCCGAATTGAACGGTCAGTCTCCGACCTCTCTGATCACGTCGCGTACGTCAGTGACTGGCTTTGACCGCCTGCGGAGAAGACTCGTTATTCTGGAGACTGTAACTCTGTGAGTTTGTGTTGAATCCGGTCGTTGAGTTTCTGGGCCTCCTGATCCGACAAGGCGCCTTCATCACCGACCTCAATCCCTGGAATATCGACGATGTCTTCGAGTGCATCGGACAGCGTCTGTTGGCCATCCGGGAGGACGCGGTCACACTCATCGTCGGTCTGACGGTCGTGCTCTCTTAGCGCCAACTGGATCATCATCGCTGGTTTTCGAAGTAGCTCCCCGGCGGTCTCAATATACTCCTGGTAGGTATCCGACGCCAGCGAGCCCTCGTACGAATCGAGGAGCGCGATCAGCAGCGACAGCTGGAGATTATACACTGTCGGTCGAGATGACGGGGAAGCAAGGGCGGTCGCCCGGTCGGCAGCGGCTTCGGCGTACGTCGCAGCGACCCCCCAGTACTGGTAGCACGTGGCCGCGTCGAACGGGAGTGTCTCGAAGTCGTAGGCAATCGCCCGGGTGCGGCGGATGGCGCGGTCGACGTTGACGAGTCGGTCCGCAACGTCGTCGTAGATTGCCGTCCACCACTCGTTGATCGGCACGCGGTCGTTCGCCCGCTCGTGAGTGGCGTCAGTCGCCCGGCCGTAGTGCCGGCGCGTGTAGCGCTTCCCCGTATCGGGAACGACGGTACTAGTCTCGGGGAAGTAGAGGATGGGCTTCGCCCACAGCGTCTGCGTCCCGCGGAAGTCGTACCCGGTCTCGAACCCGCCGTAGACGACCAAATCCGTCTCACCCGAGCCACCAACGCTCGTCACGCCGTCAGGAGCGTCATCGAATTCCGCGTCCTCCCACCCGGAGACGGTGTGTTCGAGGCCCGGACACACGACGAACATCTTGAGGAGGCCACCCCAGTCTCGGTAGCTCGCCCAACCGAACGCCGCGGTCTCACCGCGCTGCTGGAGCGCACCGATGATGGGGAGATACGCCTCCTGTGGGTTGATGATCGAATACCGGTCCGAGGCGATTTGCCAGCGGAACGTGACGTCGTAGCCGAGGGCGCACAGCGCCTTCCGGCGCTCGTCGACGATGTCCTGGTGGTCGCGGATGCGAACCAACGGGTCCGACGACGCTCTCGTCGCAAGCTCGTCGAGTGAACACCCCGCAGCGTCCTCGAGTGCATCGACATTCAAGCCGTGAACGTCGCGAATTGCCTCGGTATCGACGGCTCCATCCACTCCGACGAACTCGTTGGTCGCCCAGAGCTCTCCGGAACTCGCCTGCGGGAGGGTCGCTATGACATCCTTCATCGACCGGGGATCGGGCCCGAGACACCGAGCTTCCGATGAAACCGCATCAGGGTAGTCGCACTGGTCGGCAGGAGTGAGACCAGCAAACGAAAGGGTCGTCTCGCGGGCGAGCAGGTCTGCGATCGGAACTGCCGTTGTCATCGAGCGTGGTGCATCGTCAGCGCTGTCTGGGTCTGGTTGTGTTGGCGTGGACATCGTGATCGAAGGCGAACCGTGCTTCTCAGTGGATGGAGAACGTAGCTAGTCCGCCCCTCACCCGATTCGAGAGGGTAAATTTCCGGGGACGACCAAGCCACGGCTATGCAGAGGCGGTGATAGAAGGATCATCCACGGCTGCTTTCTCGGACCAGCCGTCTCTGCCAGAAATTTGTTGACTGACTCGAAGGCGACGATGCGAACAAACGCCCACTGGCATTCGGTTATCTGCCTGCGGAGGACGCCAAAATATAAATCGAAGACCGGCCGGCCGACGAGCCTTACCCACTAATTCACGCGAGAGCAACGTGGGTGGTGAATCGAATCCCCGGTGCCAGTGTTAGAGTCACCTGTTGGGACCACGGGAACAATTAACACAGAGTCGTGGATAATACTCTTCATGACTCGGTACTGGGTGACGTCGATGAGCACCCATCCAGAGTCCGTGGTCAATTCGCTCATCGCGGCGTGTGAAGACGGGTACATCCCTTCAACTGTACGCCTTCTATCGAATCCGACGGTCGACTCACAGCTCGACACGATCACGGAGTTACTGTCGATGGTGCTCACTGCGTACGGCACGAGTGCGGTCTCAGTCGATGTGACCGAGTTGCCTCACGAGACAGATTTCGACGGCATCGTCGAACACTTCTACGCACCGATCCGCGACTCGACAGCTACCGACGAGGTGGCGATTGACGTCACACCGGGGCGCAAGTTCATGTCGGCCATCGCGTTCCAAGTGGGCATGAAGCACGAGGCCACGCATGTCTACTACAACCACGTCGCCTCGGAGGACTACTTCGGAAAGGTCCACTCGACGATTCCCCGCACCGCAACCGACCTAATCGACTTTAGAGCGCTGTTTCCAGACTAATGGAACTCGAACGAACCCATCTGATGGTCCTATTGAACGGCCTGTACGATCTCGACCAGACGTCGATTACAGTCGCACATCCGAACCCCGACATCGGCACGCTCCTTGACATTCGGTTAGAGGATAACGACACGGCCACGGTCCGATTCGACGTAGACCTCGACGAGTTCCGCGACGCCCGTGACGAGATTCGGCTGCAGTACGGTGACACACCATATCACGACCTGCCGAGCACCACGACGCTCGTGAAGGCACTCACCGCAAGTGGCGTGATCGAATTCGCCAACCAGTCCGGTATCGAATCCACTGTCGACAGGATCTGCTACCCAGCCGTCGACGCTGGTGAAAGCCCAGTCATGGTGGGTATAGACGCGAACATCTTCCCGTGGGGTTTCCCTGAGGTACTCGGCATCGACCACGAAACCGGCGCGACCGACAGCAAGTACCGCCGACCAACGAACGGCTACGCACTATCGAGTGGTGTAGTTGACGAACTTCACTGGAAGTTCTCGTACTCCAGTGCACAGGCCGCCTCGCTCGTCGAGGCATTCGGCGGTGAGTTCCATAGGTTTGAGGGCCAACCCGGCGGGTCGAAGCGCGAGGGGAGACTCGGGATTCAGGAATATCAGAACCTCATCGCCAACCGGAACGTCGACTTCGTCGACAGCGACCCGGGCGACGACGCCATCGTCGACGGCTACGTCCGCTACGACGAGAACCATCGGAAGACACCGTTCCTCCTCAGCAACGATTACGGGTTCATCGAGAAAGCCGACGACGCTGGCATCGCAGCCCAACATCTCCGTTTTCAGTCTACACTCCCTCGACGCGTCACGACGTCATGGGACGTCGTCGCCGACACGCTGTACTACCTCTCGATCCTGTTCGGCGTGCTCGTGTTGCCGAAGACGACACTATTCGGTGTCTGGTCGGAGAAAGCGGATCTCAACTGGCAGCGCGAGGAGATAGACATCAACTGCCGAGGCACCGGGTCAAATCTTCAGACGATCCTCGCTCGACAGCGCCGCATTGCGAGTGAATTCGAGCGAATCACCGGATAAAGGGTCATCCGAGAGAAACCAGCTTTGGGATTCCACGCTCGACAACTACCAATAACCGCTGTCGGATCAAGAATCAATCTACCAGACGAACTGGCGGATATATAGTTTCAATGACATTTTCTTACAATAATGGCAACTGCACATTGCGCATATGTCACTCATTCTTGCAGTACTTTTCCACACTCTGCACATTCTATGTGAGAATGTGGGTCCGCATCTTCTCCCCCGTAGCTCCCATCTTCAGACGCGTACACGAGGAACGTCTCAGATTGTTCTAATGTTGTTGACCCGCACTCAGGGCAGGGATACCAAGGTTCCCACCCATCTAAATCACTCTCAAGTCCATCAGATCCAATCTGATCAGTTGGAGGATCGTCTCCTCTCTGCTCACTTGGCCGTTTCATACTTAATCACAAAGAGATCTTTTACAATCTATTGGTTCTGGAGGGATTGTATAGCGCTTCAGTATACTTATCATTCAAGAGTTACGTCAGCAATAGTTGCATTTTCATATACTTCCACTCGTCCGTCTGGAAATACCACTTCCACATCGGTGCCACCGCCCTCGTTTTCCTCTGCCCGGATTTGCTCAAATCCATATGCCCCTTCATATTCGCCATCTTCGAGTTTAATCGACGCATCAAATACCATGCCGAAAGATAACCTCTAATACCCTTAATACCTGTGTGGATTACCATCAGACTCCATGCTGCATTATCGGAGCAGTATATCACTACGGAAGGGGCCTATCCACCCAATTATATCGTACGAGACAGAAGATGGTGGGGTCGCTGCAGGTATACTGTCAGCGCTGGTAGTGGAATCACTCACCTCCAAGAATGAGCACAGAGCCGAGTTGTGAAGACCAGACCAGTGTCGTCATGATGATTGTCTCTTCAATCTATTCGTGAGAACCTGAGAAGGTCTTGGCAGCACACGGGAGCTGATTGTGTTGACACCACCGACAGTGGTCGCCATCGAGGAATCTTCCGAAAGAGAAGTCATCGATTTGGTCCATCGTCGTCGTCACGTCTACTTCGACGGTATCGATGTCGCTCTCCGTGTAGGCTCGTGTCTCGATTTTGGGTCCGATCGCGCCCACGTACGCGTATCCTGCGCGTTGAATCGGCTCGTCGTAGAGGTCGCGGCAGGCGAGCAGGTAGATGGGGAGCTGTTTATCCTGCTCGATGTCTCGGTGTCGCTCGGTCGCCTTGTAGTCGATGACGATGAGCTCGTTGTCTGGTGTTCGATAGACAGCGTCGATGTACCCGACGAGTTCGTGGCCGTTGACGTCGAGTTCGAACTCCCGCTCGGCATCGAGGAGTTCGTACCTACTCACATCCAGTTCGAAGTAACGGTCGATACACTGTTTCGCTGCTGGGAGCGCGTCCTCGACACGGCGTTTGCTGGCGAGGCGTTCACAGATGTCGTACCAGTCCGAACGGGTGCGCATCTCCTGTTTCGCCGCTTGTTCGGCAGTGTCATGAAAGAGCACCCCGATGTCGCGCTGTGAGACGCCATCGGTCGAATCGTCTCGGTTCGCTCGGTAGTCCGGGAACGCGTTGACGACGTACTCTAGGTAGTGCTTCCGCGGGCACTCCTCGTAGGTCGACAGTGACGTGTAGCTGTGTGAGACCGCTGGCTGCGGGGTCGACGGGCCCGCGAGCACCTCGGTTTTGATGCGCTCGCGGGCGCCCGGGTGTGTGAGACGGCTCTCTACGGACGCAGTGGCGAGCTCGACCACTCGCTCACGAGCCGTCTCCACAGACAGCTCCTCGTCGCCGTGTCGTACTGTTCCCCCAGTCTGACCGACCGTGTCGCTGGCGAGCGTCTCGGTCCAGTTCCTCGCGTCCACCGGCAACGACTCCTGTACGTCGGACCAGATCGGGAGCGTCCCCCGTTCGGGTTGCCACGGAATCCGCTCGGGCAAGAGATCCTCGGTCAAATCCAAGACGGGGTGTGTGTCTATCTCATCGTCCCCGTCGTCACTCCGACCCTGCAGCACGAGGATATCTTCGGCGCGAGTGATAGCGACGTGGAACACGCGCCGTGTCTCCCTGGCGTCACGGACGAGGAAGTCCTCGCCGAACGCCGCGGTGGGCCCGTCCGAGAGGCCCGTTTCGAGCGCGTCGTACGTCCGCGACCGTGGTGCCCACTCGTCTGCTGTGACCTGTGGGATGAGTACCACCGGGAAGTCCAGTCCCTTGCTCTTGTGGATGGTCATCACGTTGACCGCGTCGCCGGCGACGTCGGGCTGACTCGTGGGCGCCGATCCGCTCTCGTCGAACAACGAGTCGTAGTGTTCCAGCGAGTCGATGAACTCAGGCGTGAGCGGCGGCTGGACGGCGCTGTCGCCGTACTGCTCAACGACACCGTCGAGTTGGGCGAGGTCGCGGCGTTCCTGCTCGCTCAGATACCACTCGATGTTCGTCACGTCCTTGAACCGGCGGTACAGCCGTCCGAGAGAATCCGTTTCTCGTGTGGTGAGCAGTTCAACCGCGTGTTCGCGGGCGTCTGCCACGCGGTCTGGCTCCTCGAACTCGTCGAGTGGTGTCTCTCGGAGCATGTCGACGAGTGGGTCGTCACCGGTGTTCAGCGTTCGCAGGTCGGCATCACACAGCCGATAGCGCATCGTGAGTACCCGGTTCCAACTCACCTCGTCGTCGGTGCGGGCGAGCGCCTTCAGGTACGCGGTCACGGTGCCGACGCCGACCGACTCCGTAGCGAGGTCGCCCGCGACCTGATACGGAATCCCAGCGTCTTCGAACGCCTCGATGACGGGCGTGGCGTGTGCATTCTTCCGCACGAGAAGTGCGATATCACCCGGTTCGTACGAGTCGTCCAGACAGCCTGCCTCGCCACTCAGCAGGTTCTGGACGACCGTTCTGAGTTGCTCGGCGCTGTCCATCTCAGCTTCCTCGTCCGGCTGTTCGACGACGGCAATCGTGTCGCCATCGTAGTCGGGTTCGTTCACGCGAGTAAGTGACTTGTGGCGTTGACGCTGCTCGAGTTTCGTGATCGCTTCGTTCGCCAGGTTCAGAATCGGTTGACGTGAGCGAAAGTTCTCTTCCAGCGGTTTGTCGGTGAGGGCCTCGAACACACGGTCCAGTTCGTCCGTGATGTTGGCGACGTGCGCGCCGCGCCACTCGTAGATTGCCTGGTCGTCGTCACCCACGACGAACAGGTTATCCTCGGTGACGAGCGACGTCACGAGGTTGAACTGGAGCCGGTCGGTGTCCTGGAACTCGTCGCAGAACACGTAGTCCCACCGGTCGGCGATCTCCGCACCGACCGGCGAGTCCATGAGAGCAGCCGTCTCGACGACCAGTCCATCGAAGTCGAGCAGGTCTCGTTCGTCCAGTTCACGCTCGTAGGCGGCGTACCCGTCTGTCAGGTCCCGCGCAGTCAGACAATCCGAGAGAAACGACTCGAGGTGCGCTGTGAGTTCGAGGTTCAGTGTCTTCGGAATCCCCTTGGGAGCGCCGCTACTGTACCCGCCGAGCAGGTACTTAGGCAGTTTGTGAACGTTGTCCGGAAGCGGCGACCGGTCGCCGGCCTCGTGAGCCCGGAACGCCGCTTCGAGTGCGTCACACAGGTCGACGAGGCGGTCGAGGAAGTCACGAACGCTCGCTTCCAAGCCGTCGTCTTCGAGAGCGTCACGTTCTGCGACGAGGTCGGCCCGGGCATCCGGTAGCGAGTCGAGAACACTCGAGACGGACCGTCCACCGAGATGATTGCTGGCGATGGTTTCGACGCGTTCGGGGGTGTCTGCGACGTCGTAGACGCGCTCGGCCGGGCCGAGGTAGGCGTCGATGTCCACGGGCTCGATGCCGCTTCGTTTCATCGACCCGATGAAATCCAGTAGCTTCGAGGCGGCACCCGATGCGTAGCTAGCACCGTCGTAGACGTTCGGCTTGACTGAACGGTACTCGATCTCGTCGAGCACGTCGAGCACGATGGCGTACTTCTCGGGGTCGGTCGCCACCTCGAAGTCGGGGTCGAGGCCGGCCTCGTAGGCGTAGTCAGTGAGGATCTCGTTACAGATGGAGTGGTAGGTGTACGCGTCAATATCGTACCCTGCCGCACCGAGCTTCGCGTTGAGCTTTTCCCGCATCGAGTCCGCAGCGTTGTTGGTGAACGTCAGCGCCAGGATGCGGTCGGGTGAGACGCCCTGTTCGTCGATGAGGTGTTCGACTTTCCGGACCATCGTGAACGTCTTGCCCGTGCCTGCGCCGGCAAGAACACGCATCGGGTACGCCTCCGAGTCGATGATCGCTTCCTGTTGTGGCTCCGGCGAGAGGATGTCGTCAGCGACGGGCAGCCAGGACGGCTGGTCGCTCATCGCCGCACCTCCGTAGCGAGGCGGTCCGCACACATCTCCCGGTACTCACAGTCCGGACACGCTTCGTCTGAGATGAGGCCGAACGGTTCGGGGGTGTATGCTCTCCCTGTGATACCGTCGTGTGCCTCACGGATGAGCGTCCAAATCGTGTCGTGGTACTCCTCGTAGATCTCTGTCGTCTCCCGTGGATAGCCACGCGCTGATATCGAGTACCCAGTCGGTGTGCTCTCGAACGACGTGTGATTCAGGAGGCCGTAGAAACTGAACCGCACCGCCATCCCGGGCTCGTAGAACGGCTCATTCTTGACGCCCTCGATGTATGTCGCGGTCTGGAAAGCGTTCCTGACGCGCTTTGGTTCGTGCGCGTCCCCGGCGAGATGGTCGGCCAGATAGTCCGCGGTGCCCGACGAAAGGACGCCACGAGTGTTCCGCTTGTAGTCGATGACGTGCAGGCCGTCTGCCGTCCGAAGAACGTTGTCGACCTTCCCGTGAAGGCCACGGCCGTCGCGTTCGCACTCGACCCAGCACTCGGTCGCAATCGAGCGGCGAGCATGGTCGATGCCGTCTCCGCCATCAGGATCGAAGAACGCCTCGAGGGCGGCCCGGTTCTCGGCGCGCTGGTAGCGCTGGTGTGCCTCGGAAGCGTAGTCATCGCGGTTGCTCTGTTGCTCCCACTTCACCTCGAACGTCTCCATCGCCCGTTCGTGAATCGTCTCCGCATCGTCGTCGGAGTCCGTGGCGTCGCAGACGTCCTCGATCGTCTCGTGATAGATAATCCCCTGATTGAGGTACAGTTCGGTTCGGTCTGGGGCGGTGATATCCTGGTCGTAGCTGTAGTCGTACAGTCGTGGACACGTAGCGTACGTCGCAAGCCGCGAGGGCGACAGCGCTCGCTCGCTCATCGCCGCACCTCCCCGTTGGCGAACTCAATACGCGCACGCAGCGCTTTCCGGAGCTCTTCGCCACGCACACCGCTCTTGTCGAGTACGTCCTGTATCTCGCCGAGGTCTGCCTCAACGTCGTCGAGGGTGATCGCCACGTCTTGACTGGTCGCTCGCCGGACATCGGCGATAGCGGCATCGACCCGCGAGAGGAGAAACTCCTCGGCTGCTTTCTCGCTCGTAATCTGTGGCTGATCGGCCTCCGTCATCCACGACAGCTCCCGGTAGGCAGCAGCCAGGAACCGGGATGCCTGCGCTTGCTCTTTGAGCGCCGTGTCCTCGTACTCGTAGAGACAACAGTACAGACGGTCGGTCGCCGCGGCAGCACCGACAGCAAGCCGCCGCCGGGCGTGTTCCGCATGATACCGGGCGAACGGACGACTGGACGCTGTCGACACGGTCGGAAACGTCGCGTCGACAGCATCGTCGTCGAGCTGCGTCACAGCCGGGTAATCAGGCATCGACGCCGCTCGTTCGTTGGGGAACAGTCGCGTGAGCCACGGGTCGCCGGGGTACTCGCTGTCGACGAGGTTCACGAGAAACACCGCTCGGAACGACTCGTTTTTGAGTGCCTGCAAGTGGTCGACTCGGACACCACCGTCGAGATCGGTCGCGCTCGTCTGGTTGTGCTTTGGAGCGTACTTGTGAGCGCGTTCGAGCGTCTCTCTAAGCGCTGGCCACGTGGCTTCGACGAACGCCGTGTCTTCGAGGAACGCGGCCATGCGGAACGCCCGACGGACGTTCCCGAACTGCGCTCGCGCGTCGAGCGGTGGGGCGCGGTCAGCGATCCGCTCTTTCAACCCGGACTCGGTCGCCCACCGGCGGAGCGCCGCTTCGAGACCGTCCATGTCGGCGAGCGCCGTGAGGTACTCCGGATCGGACGTCGGGCCGTGCTCGCTTGTCTCAGGGGTTTCGGCAGCTGCCTCGTCTGTGGACCCCGCGGCGAGCGCGCGCACGACAGCCAGGAGCTCACGGATGGCAGGGTCGTCTCCGAAGCCCGTGACGCTCGTCGATTCGGCCGGGATGCCCGACCGCTCTAACGACTGGATCGCGTCGGTTACGCTCGACCCACCCTGCTTGGTGGCGACCGCGATGTCGTCGTACGTCCAATCCGCCCGCCCACAGAGGTCTTCAATCTCGTTTGCCACGTCTGCCAGTTGCTCCTCACTGGAGTCCGCGGCGAGGACCGATACGACACCTGCCTCAGGGTCCGTAGGGACGGACTCCGTTGCGAAGTATTCGGCCGTTGCCGCGGGTCGTGTCGACGGGCCTGTCCCCACGGTGTGGCGTTCCTCGCTGAACGTGACGTGGTCGGTAACCGGTCCGCTCTCGACCCATGTGCGACGGATACTTGCGTTCGCTTCGGCGATACAGACAAGGTCGCAGTCACGGGCCAGCGCATCGAGGTACGCCCGGTCGAGTGGGAAGAACTCCTCGAACTCGACGGCGAGAACGGCGTCGACGTCAACGACGTCGCTTCCGGAGTCACTCTTGAGGACACTGAGTGCCTCGGAGATGAGCTGGCCTCGTTCCATGTGGTCGTGCTCAGCGAGCCACCCGTGGAACGCGTCGAGTCCGGCTGCAATATCACGAATTTCCGGTGTCTCGTCGGGGGTACTGGCCTGCCATGAGATCGTGTCCATCACATCCCCGACATCCTCAATGAACGAGGACTGTTCGGCGGCCCGCTGGAGATAGTCGGTCTCCCACTCGTACTCCGCGAGGAACCGATGAAGGAGTTCTCGTCGGAGTGCGTCAGAGAGGATGACACGGTCGTCGGTCTGGTTCAGGACGTCGGTTGCATGTACGACGAGCGATTTGACATATGGGATGACTGCTCCGGGGAGTTCCTTATCGAGCGTCTCACGGAACGTGTCCATACTCGTCGGTGCACCCGTAATGACGAGCACATCCTCAGAATCGTGCTCGTCGAGCAACCGTCGGTATTCGTCCCGTACTGCCCGCTCGATGTTCTCGGCCCCGAACGGTACTGTGATTAACGCCCCGTCGAACTGCTGGGGAGAAGAGTGGTGAGACATACTGTTTATCCTCGGACGAGTTTTGTGACTCGAGACAGGACACCGGTGTTGTCGGCGGCTGTGTCAGTGTCGCGTCGCGCGTCCTCGATGATATCTGGCTCGTCAATCCAATCCTCGAATCTAGTTACACTTTCAAACTGGACTGCTGGCCCGTAAATACTCGCCCGGATATGGGCTGGCGTTGCTTTCTGGAACTCCCAGCACTGCTGCTTATCCAGAGTCGAAGAGAAATCAGCGACAATACGCCCGTCATCCTTGAAGTCGAGTTCGCACAGCCCGTCAGACAGCGCACTGATCCACTTCCGTCGCCCCGGGTCGTGTTCTTGTTCGGCCGGTTTCTCCAGCGGGACGTACTCCGGTGGTTCCCTCTCGGCGTACGCATACAGCTGCGCGAACACGTCCCGAGCATCCGCGAGTCGGTCTGATTGATTCGGGAGCGAGATGTTCTTCTGCAAGAACAGGTGAGCGAACCACGGGAACAGGTTACAACTGTCTGCCTGTGCCGCTATTTGTGCGGCTGCTTCTCGTTCGTCCTTCTTCAATTCGGAGAAGTTGACGTTGAAATCCAGCGTCTTCATGCGGGTCCGAAGTTCGGATTTAGGTTTCGTGGAGTCGTTCGAGGAGAAGATGAACGTCGGCATCTGGATAGTGCCGTCCCACTTCCCTTCCCAGTACGACTTGATGATGTCTCGGTCGATCTTCGACTTCGCCACGTCGTCAACGATGTACGGGAAAACCGTGTCCGACGCTTGAGCGCGCTCGATGTTGTTTTTGATGAAGTCGTCGCCGGTCGTGACCTCCTGCACGTACCCGTTCGAGATGAGTCGCGCCCCGAACCGGAGGAACATTCCCTTACCGCTGTCGTTGTCACCGTGAAGGAACAGGAACGGTAAGTCCTTGTCCAGCTCGGCGGATTCGTATTCGGCGTAGTGATGGGCGCAGTAGTTAGCGAACGGAGCCCAGCAGAAGTAAATAACTCCCTCATAGAAGTGCGCACGCGTTTCCTTCTCGGTTCGCGTCTCTCCGAACTCGCCGACCGTTTCGACGTACTGCTCGATTAGGCTGAGCGCGTCAGCGACTTTCTGCGGATCGTCCGGGAGAGGAGCGGTTAGTTCGAGGACAGAGTCGTCAACGCGCAACCCGACCGTCTTCTCTTCGTTGTCGACGTTGATGTCAGGGTATCCGGTGAACGTCTCTTTGTATCGTGCGATGCCGGCCGGCGTCGCTACAATTTCGCCGTCGTTGATACGGATGTTATTAGCGGACAGCGTGTCGTCCAGATTTGAGATAGCGTCTTCGAGACCCTGCGGAGAGAGGCGCACACGCTTGTCCGGACTGATCTCTGTCGGGTCGGTATCCGTCTCTTCGGCGGCGAACACTACCTTCTCTGCTTCTTCGGCGTCCGTGACGGCGTTGTACGTGTTGACTTGGTCGTCGTCAACTGCTTCGTCGAGCCGGGCGTTCAGTTCGGCGACCGGATCATCACTGAACTCGTCCCCACCCAA
This sequence comes from Salinigranum marinum, assembly GCF_024228675.1. NCBI lineage: Archaea > Methanobacteriati > Methanobacteriota > Halobacteria > Halobacteriales > Haloferacaceae > Salinigranum > Salinigranum marinum. The sequence goes on from NZ_CP100464.1 coordinate 42,845, forward strand.
CCAGATGTCGTAGACCTTCGCCTCCTCTTCCGCCGATTCGGCGTCCTCTATCTCCTCGGTGAGATCTTCCATGAACGGCGTTGCGTAGTCCTTATGGAACGCGTAGAGTCGCTCAAACCACTCGTCGACCGGCGTATCCCCGTCGGTACGCCATGCGATATTGACGTTGGTTTGCTTGCTTCCCTGCCAGGCCTGCTTGGAGAGATTCGCCGATCCACAGATGAGTGTGCGAGATCCGTCCTGGTTCTCGATGATGTAAAGCTTCGTGTGGAGGAGGACGCGTGCGGAATCAACAGTATGAATGAGGAGGTCACCGTCTCGTCGCAATGATTCCAGTTGCGCGGCGATCTTCTTTGCATTGTTTGTGTTTTTCAACGACCGCCGGTAGTCGTCGTGCTGGTTGTCCCCGACGATGACCTCCAGTGAATCCACCGCGAGGTCCCGGTTCTGAAACATCTTGTAGATGAACGCGGGCGACTGACTGTACGTGACGCAGTAGACATGCTGGGCGTCACCGAAGTAGTTCAGGAAACTGTTCCACGACTTGTCGGCAGCCATCTCCAGGTCGGCGGTGCTGCCGTCATCGAACTCGACTGTTGCTTCGAATGCTGTCTTGGTCATGTGAGAGCTACCGGTGTGTCGATGGGTACATGATAGTCAGATGTACGGGACACCGCGGATGACGCTCCCCTTGGTGAGGTAGCCTTTCATGGCAAAGTCGGCGCACTTGTCGGCGTAGTACGTGGTGATGGGGAGTCGGGTGGAGCGGCTCAGCGATCCGATGTGCGCTTCCGACAGCCAGTAGGCTTGCTCCGCAAGCGTGTCGAGGTCTGTCGATCCGTGGCGTTTCACGATCTGCAGCGGCCGCGGGGTGCCAGGAATGCGCTCTCGTCCACCGGTAGTGGTGAGGTACGAGTGGTTCCCGTTGTGAACGTGGAAGGCGACACCCTTGTCTGCGACTTCGAACCGTGATTTTGACTCGTTGTACTCGGCGATACGGGGGTTTCCTGATTTCCGGATTTCGACGAGGTCGAATCGCTGAATGAGATCCCGGGCTTTGTCGAGACGTTTGATGAGGCTCTCGACATCGAGATAGAACTTCCCGTCCCGATGGATGACTACGTGCCGCGGTGGCCGGCCTTCCTCTTCAGCAAAGATCTCTAAGACGTGCTTTATCACGTTCGCTACGTCGTCCTCGTCGAACGTTTCGCCAGCCTGCTTCGTGACGGCCTCAGACGCGAGGATGGTTCCGTCGGCCATGATGACGTTCGCGGCCGCACCGAGATGTTGCTTGGTCGCGTGGTCGTACGTCACGTCAAGCCCGACGAACGCGTCGACATCCCCCGGGACATCGTCGATACGCCACGGAACTCCCCCCGCCTTCCCGATGAGAGACGAGCAGATGTTCCCACGGTAGCTGTCGTTGCCGAGATTGTCGACGGAGATCATCTGACTCGGCACGCCGAGCTGGCCGAGCCGCCGCTTGAACTCGGGATACGGGTCATCGTAGTCCGCTGCCGCAGCCTCGTCTGCATCCGGCACGATGATCAGCGCCGCATCGTAGTCACTCGCTTTCTGCGCGTGCTGCGAGTAGTGGAACTCCGAGCCGAGTTCGTAGGTGTCGCGGTCGAAGTCTGTCGGACTCGCATCGTAGTCCGCGAGCTTGTTGAGCAGCGAGAGCACGTACGGCCGCGCATCCTTCTCTTCGTCTGCAGGATACAGTGCGATGATGTCGAACGAGTCAGGTGTCTTGTACACCCCGTAGCCCTTCCGCTCCAGCCCACCAGCACCGTAATACCCGGTTTTCCCGTCTCCGAACCGGAGGTTGGGACGGTTCCGAATCACGTGCTCTCGGTACCCGATGTTTGTGGGCTGTGGGAGCGGATCGAAGCCGAAGTACGGCGTCGGGCCAAGTAGGTCGACGAACGACGTGACGACGTTGAACCGTTCTTCGGGTTTCATCCGGCTCTCGTTGTGAATGACGTTCAGGAACGTCTCATCGACGCGACCCAACTGTTCGAACGTCGGGATGACCTTGCAGTACTCTAGGACCTGCGGGAAGATTGAATCCTCGCCGCTTCCGTACTGCAGATCAGCGATGGTCGGGTCGCCGGCTCGCACCGAGTCGATGACGTCCTGTTCGACGTGCCTCTGATGGTACTCCGACATCGGGACACCCGGCCCGTCCAGTACATCATCGTAGTCCATGTCGATGAGTTCCTTGACCGTCGCCGTGCGCGCACTGTCGTACAGGTCCGTGTCGTGCTCGACAGTCACCTCGGCAATATCGAGTCCACGTTGCACCCACTCCGCAGCGGAGAAGGTCGATTCCAGATGGTATGCGACGTTCACACCGCAAATCACAGTCCCGTCAGCATCAACGCGAATACGGCACTTGTACTTCCGATAGGCCTCAAACAACCCACTGTTCGCGGTTCGCTGTGGGGTCGGCTCAATGATTGAATCGATACCCGACACCTCAAAGCGACCTGCAACCGCTCGTTTCACGTCCTGCTTGACGAACTCTTGGAGCGGGCCGTCGTCCGTGTACGACCGTGCTTCAAGTATCGTCTCGCCCTGATGGACCGGCTTGACCGTGTACCCGTGAATCGAGATCGTGCCGTGGAGTTCCTCAGTCGCGTAGATACGTCGCCGGGACGCATCAGCCGTCGTCACGGGACTCCTGGTCCGTGATTTGTAGTAGTTCGCCGCTTTCGCCGTGAATCCCTCAATACCGTTCGTGAAATCATCCGGGTCGATCCCGCCACTCCCGGTCGCCCGGAGTTCGTACTCATGGACAGATAGCTCCGGCAACTCCCCGAGTTCGAACTGCAGCAGGTAATTCCCGTCCGAGAGCGGCTGTTGGTGCAGGAGTTCACCACCACCATCAGCTGTCGGCCGCGAACTACCAGCGACTTCACTTCCGCGAAGAAACTCTTCACCGTCAGATGAACCCGATATCGCCGCGGTAGGACCACTCGAACCCTTCTCCCCCGACTGCTCTCCCCGTTCCTCCGAGGATTCACTTTCTGCTGACTCGTTGTTCTCGGCAGCAGCTGGAGGTTCGTCTAATTGTGTGACAGTGAGGTCATACCCTGGATTGAGTTGCATCTCGCCACGGAATTCGTTCCCTACGGCGTTCTCTAGGAGATACCACTCCTCAGTTTGCCACTCGAAGCCCGCAACCTCGTTTTTATGAAACACTGTCATCTCTACCGTCGCATCATCGACGTCCTCGAATTGGATTTTCCGAGCGATGGCATCGTGCTCCCACTCGTCAATCCCTGTGACGCGCAGTTCGATGTCGATCTCTGCCCCATCCTCGATATCGCCCTTATCGGCCATCTACGCCGACCAACGGACGCCCCCGGTAAATAATTTTTCATTAGATGAATCTCAAACACGCTAAATTTTACTTAGGCTCAAATAGCTCCAAGAAGACGTCAGTACCTTGCGGCAGAGGCCCTTCGGAGACGGTATCAAGCGACACTGAGAGTCAAAATCCACACATCAAGGCTGAACAACAGCAGGGCTATCAGTCGAACCCGAATAAGGACATCGAGATGCGTGAATACTTGTACTAGCCAATAATAATCGTCTCTATGCTTGGGACAGGGAGCGCAGAAGAGTTCATCGACGACGCCGAACACCACAACCAGTGGTGGAGCGACGGTACCTCCCCAGAAATATCGCAAGCCGTACACCTCACCCCTCGATCTGATTTCCACCGCGTCCTCAAAACAACGAACACGTACTACACTGACGACGTCGAGAGCCTCGTCTATGCGATTTACGGGCAGACCGGTATCGGCAAAACTACTCTTCTCCACCAACTCGTCGCAGCACTCCTCAACACGACCGACTTCCTAAACCAAAACCAAGCAGTTGAACTCACCTCCGCAATCGAACCACGGCAAATCCTCTACATCCCCTTAGAAGACTCCTTATACCAACTCGAACGCACAGGCGACGATATTAAACGCCTCAACCAAGTCATCGACTACTTCAAAACGCACGTCGCACCCCGTCGAGGACAGAAATTCATCCTCCTCGACGATGTCCAAGCCCTTGACCTCGACGAGGACCGGAAAGCAGAGCTACTCGAACTCGTCGACGCGGATACGTATCTATTCCTGACCGGCACCGTTGCATCCCAGGTCAACTATTCCAACGTCAAAACAGCCAGCACCGTCGACAAATTCGAGGGTCCGTGGCCGATCCTCCCGATGAAATTCATCGACGCCATTCAAACCGGTAAAGGACTCAACGCCGATTTCAACGAAGAATTCCGAAGCCGGCTCGAACAATACCAGTCAACTACTTTAGACGGCCCATCGCCCATCAAGATGATTCGAGCCGGGCTGTCCGGGAATAATTCAGAGGTCAGTCTCGATACTGCTGTTGAGACACTCTCTGAGCTCTGCTTCGGCACGTTCAATGCGGACGACCGAGACAATTTTCATGACGCCGCCCGCGCATACCTACGAACAGGCGGCATCCTTCATCACACAGACGAACCATCGATCCGGAACGACCTCTCCAAATCCCACTTTCTCCTCTTCCTCTACAAAGAGCTCGCAAAGTACCGATCCATCCAACAACCCGAAAACCTCCACCGCCTCAGTTCCATCGCAGCTACTAACGCCGGTAGGGAACTCCAGTACACAGCACTCAGCGATCAAATCGGCGTCGACAGACGAACCGTCGATAGCTACCTCGACGTTCTTGATGAGGGAATCGCAGTCACCGAATCCCACGACTACTCCCTGCGACGCTACCGTCGGACCCGCTTGTATCTCCGCAACCCACGTCACCTCGTTCTCCTTTCCCAACGACAGGAACACCATGGTTTCGAGGATTACGAACGACAAGACATCCTCAACCCCGAATTCGAATACAAACTGGCGCGTACCGTCGCCTTCGATCACGCCAAACGCCTCGCCTTCACCCTCGGGGCACACGACGTCGAATACACAGAAACCGAATCTGGCCTGGTCGACTACATCCTCCACCGCGATGGATACGTCCTCCCTTTCATCCTCTCTTACCATCCACACACTGGGAACGCCGAAACAATCGCTGCAGAGTTCGACCCCGACTCCGGCCAGCACACCCAACCCGACAGTGAGGATCTCCGGGACTTGGACTACCAGGCACGGTACCGGTACATCATCACCGACAGTCTACCAAAGAGCGTCGTCGAGAGTGAGTCACTCGTTGTTCAGAAGAACGAAGAACGAATTTGTTATCTTCCTTTTTGGCTATTCCTCTTGATTTGCTGAGCAGAAAACCCTGCTCTCCCCCACGTCAGCCACCTTTATTCGGCCGAGAAACTCGCCAGGGTTATCAGAATCCAATATCACACCCAGAGATATATACCGCTAATTGGGCACCAAAGGATATGAAAAATTCCGAGCTGGCCTCGATCTCGGATATTCAATTCCGGCACGTGGATACATACGAGAGTAATCCGGATCGAATCGAGGCTGACGCAGGTACCGAACGTCAGGACCGCGCTGATTACGAGGGCCGGTTCGTTTTCGAGTTGCTGCAGAACGCCGTGGACGAAATGGGTAGCATTGACGAACCACAGGTGCGGTTTGAACTCACAGAAGATCGACTCCTCGTTGCGAACAACGGCACGGTGTTCTCGTACAACGATCTCTACGCGCTGACGCTCACAACGCGGACGACGAAAGCTGGCGAGACTACTATCGGCCACAAGGGCCGCGGATTCACGTCCGTTCTCGGAGTCACAGACAACCCGCGTGTATTTTCAGATGAAGTGCAGGCGCAGTTCAGCCGAGAAATGACAGCAGAGTTACTAAATAACAACGATCATCTCTCTGCTGAGCAGGACGACGACCTCGCCGCAGATAAGGTGCCCTTGCTTTGTATTCCGCACGAGACAACGACCCCATCGAGAGTCCGGGAGCTCCTGAACGATGGGTTCACGACTGTGTTCGAACTCCCGCTTAGGGAACCTGCACGGCACCGTGAATCGATCCATACGAAACTCAACGGACTTGACGCGAACACGGTCGCGCTGCTACCAGAACTTAAGAAAATCAAGATCAGTTGTCTGGAGCAGGACTGGGAATGGAAAATTTCCCGACATGACATGGCCGGCTGTGACGCGACGCTTATCAGGCTCACCACAGACACAGCGGATGTCCTGGAGGAGACACGCACCGATTGGTTCTGCCTATTCGAACGCACTGATCTTAATCAAGAGCAGATATCGGAACGTGCGGATCTAACCCGACCAGAGGTCGAGGCGATGGGCGAATTGAGCGTTGGCATCGCCTTCACCGCAACACCCATAGGTACCCCACCCTCCCTTCGACCCAAGGATTGGAAACTAACGCCCGTGTATGGCGATACTAACGACCAACCACCGTATCTTCACGTCTTTCTCCCGACGAAAGAACGTAGTCCAATTCCCGCGCTCGTGACTGGGACCTTCCAGTCAGACACCTCTCGCCGAAATCTCACACTCAACTATGATGACGCACGCGAGTACGACGGTCAGTTCAACGCTCTCCTGTTCACGGCTGTCGGCCAACTCCTCGCAGATCGCGTCATCCCGTTCTTTGAACAGTCTGCAACGTCGGCGGCGGGCCTGCTTGACACCTTAGACCCGTCGTTAGGGCAACGTCGTGACTGGTCGTTCACCCAGGGGACTGTCGAGGACTGTCTCTTCGAGGCGATCAGGACAGGGCTCACATCCGTCGAATTCCTGCCGAGCGCGCGCTCTGACCGGCGCGTTGCCATCGATGACATTACACTACCCCCCACGTCCGCACAACTCTCGGACTTGGGTGCAGACTTCGTGTCACTCCTCCAATCAGGTGACCGTCAGATAAACGATCAGTCACGAGTCCCAGCAGCAGAACTCTCGACCCACCAGCATGCGCAGACGTTAGTCGCCTACGGTGCGTCACAGTACGATGCACCATCGATACCAGAGGCCCTCGATGCTGTTTCTGTAGATCCTTCCCTCCGCGTCGTCGACGAGCGTGAATTCGGACGAACCCCACCGGATGACGACGAATCGTGCCATCTCACGATTGATCCAGTACTTGAATACCTCGTTCGTCTGCGCAAGACGCTGGAGAGCGACGAGGACCGATCGGCTTTCGACGAGGCGTGCCGCCAACACGCCGTCTTCCCTATCGAGATCATTACCGACCAAGATGGGATGAAGTACGCTAGACGCGGTTCGAACGAAACTGGCACGATTTTCATGCCACCAGAGGGCGACATTACAACGGACGCCCTACCGACGCTCGAATTTCTCCCACGTGAACTGTATCACGGCACGAACGCCGACCGCGCGGCGCCACTTCGAGAAGACGTACTCCCGGCGAATTTCGACGCCGACGTTCAGGCGATCTGGGACATCAACGACTATCTGTTCTCACAAGTTTTCGACACCGCAATCAGCCCACATCTTCCTGGACCAAACTCACCGAATGCGGACTCATCCATCCTTGCGTCCGATGACGTGCTACGAACGATCCGGGAGATGACGGACGTCCAATCGCCCGAAAACGAACGCAGTCCAGAGTCCCCTCTTCTCTACCAGTCCGCAAAAAAACCGTTTTCAGCGCTCGCACAGCTCCCCGTTCCGACGCAGACAACAGATGGAGATGTCGAGTGGAATCCTGCACACCGCGTGTACTTCAACTCGACTTGGCAATCCGCACTCGGCCGCCCCGAAGACGCTCACATCGAACCGTTCCTCGACGCCGTTGCCGCGCAAACCGATTCCGAACGGTTCGATCCAAAGTTCCTGGCTTCACCTGCATGGTTCACTCCTGACGAGGACGAACCGCACTCGAAGACGCTTGAAGCGTGGGCAGCGTTCTTCTCGTGGCTCGGCGTTTCCGAACACATTCGTCCACTACCACTGTTCGCACCAGGTGAACGGCAGAGCTATCGTCAGACACAAGGCCTCAACCGACCGCCGAAATCGACGATCACAGCTTCCGATGACCTCCGATCTGACGGCGCGAAGTCTGCCGACAATCGGTACACAGGACTTACCGAAGCGGAATGGCAAGCGTATCGTGACCACCTCGTGGGCGCGGTAACCCCGGAGATTCCCGATCCGGATGAGCAGTACCTGTTCCAGGTAAACTCCTTAGAGTACGCGTCAGAAACCCTCTCGGCCGCGAAACAATCTGACGCGGTTGGCAGCCGCCTCCTGACGCACCTCATGCACTGGTGGGACCACGGTCTCTCCGCACGGCGACACGCGACAGTCGCGGAGTTCACCAACGAACGATGGCGTGGGAGTAACGTCAGTTACGTGTTCAACCCCGACGAACAACGGTCGCTTGGCTGGAACCTGTGGGTGTGGCAAATTCGGCAAGCTCGCTGGGTCCCGACAGCGTTCGACGCCGTGCGCCCCACGGCCGCGTGGAGCCTTCCACGCAGAGATCGTGACCGCTTCAGCCTCGAAGTGAACGGGATGCAGCCCTTGCTGCCGTTCGTGCACGGGGACTTCCCAACCAGAAAAACCGAGACGACTATCAATTTCGAAGAACTCACCGACACACTCGGCATTGGGGTGCGACTGGAGCAAGACACGTTCTCGCCACAGGACGCCGAGCGCGTGATCAGTCGTATCGGGGAGTTACTCGATTGGACCGATAACGACCTCGCCCAGTACAGCAGTGCCGTCGAACTACTCTACACACGTGTCGCAGAGCTTCTCCCAAGACTGAAGCGCGGTGATCCTATCACCGGAGACTGGGCCCCCGAACAAAGTGAACTCGCGGACGCCCTCGTACTCTGTAGGGTTGACGACGAATACGCCCTCAGACGCGCGAGCGACACCTACTTCATCCGGTCACGCAGCAGCCGCGACCGCTATGGGAGCCTCGGTCTTCCGCTCCTCGCTATGTTCAAACCGGAAGCCGTCAGTCTCGGAGAGTACTGCGGCGCGACTGACTTGCGAACTGCCGTTGAGGAACAACCCGGATACGGCGATGAACGCCCCCTCCCGACAGCCATCTCAGGCTTCGAGATCGACGCCAAGTGGCTTCAGACAGTCCTCGCAGCACTCGTCCTACGGCTCCGGACGAGTCGCCCGTCATCCGCACTCGTCGACCAAGACACTGCCCGAACACAATCATTTCTCGAGAACATCGTGTTCGTTACCGACCTCGATCTCAACATCTCGCTCACCGACGGCAGCTGGAACCGAAACCTCGACCCGAAACCGCAGCCATACCACATTGAACGCGACGGTGACACGATTGAAACGATCCTCATCGACGCGACACTTGACCGAGAGGAGTTCGTTGAAGCACTCACCGGCGCGTACACCGACCGGCTCGATGTTCCCCAGTACTACGAGGCCGTAAACAACCTCGTAGACCACGCGTTCGGGAACCCAACGCCAGCCATCGCGTTACGTGAGCGACTCCGTACCGTGGGGAGCGAAGTCCCGACCGGCCAAGTTGAGGCAACCCGTGTCACCCTCTTCGAAGGTACCGAGGCCTCGCCAACTGGAGAGGCTGACGTAGGTCACCCACCCGAACCAGAGATAGATCATAACGGTGCGTTCAATCCCGACCGAAGCACACACGCCGACCCAAGCAATGGCGAATCAATAGCATCCACTGGCACAGGTGGAACCAGCGCACACTCTTCGCGCGTCCCAAGTATCGAAACAGTCACTCGAATCGGAGACCGTCGAATCGCCGAATCATTCCGGAATGCCGACGTGTCTATAGACCAAGCCAACAACGGCAGTCGCCAGCCCTCAGGGAACAGGCGTTCTACATCCGGTAGTCATAGCGGCGGTGGACCCGCATCACAGGAGTACCGTGACAAGATTGACGCGTTCGGCATGGCAGTTACACTCGATGCAGAGCGAATCCGACTAACTGACGAGAACGAATCAGATCCGGAATCGAAGGTATTCGACGTCCATACGCCAGAAGAATACGAGAAGCACCGTGAGACCTCAAAACTCCTCGAACAAGCGATCCATCGATTCGCAGAAACACGCGGTCTTTCCGCCACAGAAAACCCTCTTGACCGCAACTGGCCTGGATTTGATATCTTGACCATCCGAACCGACGACAGCGGCAGCCCAATTATTGACCGCTGCATCGAGCTCAAAACATCTGGGCGAAACACTCAAAAACCGTCCCTCTCGTGGAACGAATGGAAAGCCGCGGGTGGGCCGCTCAGCGAACACTACTACCTCTATGTCGCCCGAAACATCCGGCTCGGCAACAGTGGCGACGCAGAACTCCTCGAAATACCACAACCGTTCGACCGGTTACGTAACAGACGACGCGACACACGCGAACGGAACGTACAGGTGGATCTCCGCAGCTTCGACTTCAGCGAGGACCCAATCGTCGAACGTCCAATCGAGTGGGAGGAATAAACGACTACGGCTGCTGTAGGGTGTCTTCGCTGGGATGGCAGATCGTTGACTTAGTTGATTCGGAGACGTGAAGCAAGAGAATCGATGTTTGGTAGCCTTGTCGAACCCGCCGGGTGAAACCGGATGTACCGGTAGATGCTTATCAAGGAGGTCATTACCAGCATGGACCAGACAGCCGCCGATGGTTCGCCTCCCGTGATAGTGGCGGGCCCAGTGCTTTCCTCGGGAGTAGCTAGTTCTCATGCTTCCAGACCGAGAGGATAATCAGGTCTCGATTCGCGGCGCGAGCATTCGAGTCATCGATCCATCCCCGTCTCCGAAGTCGTACGAGAGGACCGCAGGAAGCTCGGTCCCAAGGTCGATTGTTATCGAGGCCCCTGAGGGAATCGTCCGAACGATGCCTTTCATGTAGTCCAAGCTGAACAGCGACAACGCTTCGGCGATGGTAATGTCAACCACATCATCAGCCCTGAGCTGGAAATCAACGCTGTCCGTATCACCCTCGGCATCGATCCGGAACACTTCCTGGTTGGGATTCATCCGAAGTCCGACCTTGTTTGCGAGCGAGAACGCATTCCAGAACCGGTCGAGGTCGACTCGAATGACCCCAGCGATCGCGTCGTATGACTCGAAAGCACTCGCCGAGAGGTTGAGGTCGTCCATTGCGACATTCGCGGGGGCGACCGCTCGGACGTGGATGCCCGTCTCGTCGATTTTTACGCGGCCCTCATCGACGGTCGCCCTGAGTGCCCGCAGAATGTTCTTCAGTGGCTCCAACTGGATTGTCGCTCGGAACGTCGACGGCGGACCGGTAGCGTCAGGCGTGTCAGATTCGCCTTTTTCAGATTCGGGAGGCGCCCCCTCATTCGGTGACTGGTCAGGTCTGGGTTCGTCTTGCCGACTGGTCGACGACGGCTCGACAGAGAATTCTTCGTGCTCGTCGTTATCAGCGCTCTCTGTGGTTGATTCTGTACTCATAGTTTGTAGTAAGAGTAATCACTAGGAGTGAGTAATAAGAGTCGAACTGTATCGGGTTGGGATCGACTCTATCTCTCACTCAGCCTCTTACAGAACGATAAATCTCGACCTCATCAGCCAATCACCAAGCCGTCGCCGAAGACCGTTTTGAACTATTGCGGAAGTGGAGCTGACGTCATCCAGTCGTGACGAAGTGAGCAAGTAGGTCAGACCCTCTCTACCGCTCGCTTCGTTCGCGCTTGAGGAAGGGGGCTCCGCGCTACTGCATCAGTTGGAATTCACATGTCCAGGTACTCTCATAACGAGCCAACTGGTGGGAGCCAGTCGCACATCGGGCAGAACGCGTCGTAGATGCTGAGCGTCTCGTCCAGCGTCCACGAACCATTTACGTCGAATCGCATGCCAGCTCGAACGATTGCATAGACAGTCGAGTTCCCACAGGCAGGACAGCAGTCACCTGGTCGCCAGCCAGTAGCGGCCAAATCGATGGCCGCTTCAGTGTAGTCGTCTTTACCGTTCATTTGATCGGGTCTCACGACACACCTCGCTGCGTGTCCTCAATCGATTAGAGCTACGCACCGAACCCTCTGGTAAATCGAGTTCTTCGAGCGTCTTCCATGCACTCCGAAGACTGACCACGGTAACTCGTGCAGCCGCCGCGAGGTCAGACTGCCGGACGGAGCCGTAACCATTCAGTTCGCGAGTCGCCTGGTAGAGACAGGCTGCTGCGACACCGGACGGATTCCGCCCACTGGTGTGTGCCACGACAGTCGGTGAGGAACACAGTTTGTGTGCCCGTGACTGGATTGGCTCAGAGACCGCGGTCTCACTGGCGATCCGAGGAAGGAAGTCAGTCGGAAGTGGCGGCGGGATCTGAAGTTTGAGTTCTCTGTTGAGGGCTCGATACGCGAGGCGGACCTTCCCGCGGTCGACGTAGGACACCTCCGCTACTTCGTCGAGAAACCGTGGGAGTCGTCGTTGCCGACAGGCGGCGAACACCGCCGCGCTCGCCATCGATTCGATGGACCGGCCGACGATGAGATCAGCTGACTGAGCTCGGCGAAACAGGTGGCTCGCTTCTTCCCGGAGGGATTCCGAGAGTTCGAGTACACTCCCCAAGCGACGAATTTCGCTCAATCCATGGGCGAGATTCTGCGCTGCTTTCCCGTCGTAGCGGGCCTGTCGATCCCACCGACGGAGCCGACGGAGGTGGTGGCGCTTGGAGGAGGGGAGTTCGTGCCCATAGCCGTCTCGGCCCCAGCCAATTTCCGCAGAGATTCCTCTGTCGTGCCGGGTCGGCGTTACTGGACTGCCGACACGCCGCTTCTCGTTCGCGTCATACGGCATCCACTCCGGGCCACAATCGAGATACGCCTCTTCGAGTATGAGTCCGCAGTCGGGACAGTACGTTTCGTGGCCATCGGTGATCGGTTGGCTCTCGTCACAGTCGGGGCACTCGATCTCACATCCATCATGGGATGAAGCATCACCGAATAGCGTCCGCTCATCACTCAGTGCGGGGAGAATTGCATCTGTGTTCATATTTCCTGAGCCTCGCCCCGTTGGGCCCGATAAACTGCTTTGAGAAAGAACGGAAATCAGAAGTCACTAACACAAAACTGAGGTGAGGATTCCGAAGGCGTGCTCAAGAGCGCACCCTGGAGTGCCTCACGCTCGTCGATTTAGGGACAACTGGATGGTCGAAGTGAGACACATCAATGGCTGTTCAGTAATTCACATCGGCTGGAATCACCCAGGTCGAATCACGCTCACGGTCGCCGAAATATCGATCAATTGCTGCCCGAGAGCGAAGACCGGTGCCGTGTTCGTCGTAGATCCAGACTGACGGTCCTACGAACTGTCCGAGCCAGTAGCAGTCGTACTGGGCGAGGTCGACGTCGTCCATCACCTCGGCCGGTTCGAGTCTATCGAGTTTCTCACGAAGCGTCGCAGCGGACTCGACGAACCACGTCGCTTGTGCCTCGATGGCGTCCTCGAGAAGTTGTTCACCAGTTGCGGATGACAATCTGTGTGCGGGATCGAGCCCCCGTAGCGAGGATAATCGCGAAATCGAGAGGTCGATTCATCTAACGTTTTGTAGTAGTCGAAGGCAGTACTCACACCCTCATCGATCCCAATCAGCCGATCGAGGGCGAATCGGGCGACGCCGACCGCCTCGGTCGGTTGGGTACAGGGACGAGTACACGGATGAGCATGTGCATGATCGCCGTTCCTCGCCCCCTTCGGGGCAGATAAACCGGAGCCCTCAGGAGAGGCGGTCGATCTGCACGGAGAGATACTCCTTGAGACCAGCCACTGTGGATTCGGAAACTGTCGACGCACCGAAGTCGCTCCGAAATCCATGCCGAAGCTCGTCGCTCTCGAGGATCTCGACGCCACGTTCGAGTTGTGCGCGGAGTGCATCCGCACCCCCCGTTGCTAACATCTGGGACGATCCACACGATGCACCGAGGAGCGGCCACTCCATCCGGGGCAGGTGTGGGGTCGATGTGGGTTAATCCTCGAAAACAGCCGAATTGGAACCTCTAGCGTCGATACAGCTATGCGTCGCTAGTCGATGTAGAATGTGAGGCTGACTAGAGCCTCACGAATGCAATTGGTTGAATTGCAATGAACAGTAGCAACACCGCAGACAAGAACCTACCGACGACGGTAGAGGCGACGACACACAGAATCCCCCATGGGACCGCAGACTCGCGGACTGACGCCCGCCGCTCCCCCTACTTCCGGGACTACCGGGAAGAACAGGAGCGCCGCCGCTCGACCGACACGGCCGAAACGACCACGCTGGTCACCAGACTGGCAGGGTTGCTCTGGGCCATCGTCGACCAAGCGGCTGCAGAGAGTTCCGTCCACGACACCGGCGTCGCGACGTACCCTGATGCAGATCCAGCGCGCTTCACGGAGCGGACGGCATCGAAGACCGACTTCGGAACGCGAGCGGAACCCGTCGACGGATTGTACGGCTACACTCCCGACGGTGACCCTGTCGTTCCCGAGCGAGGCCAGCTCATGAGAGCTCGAACCAACGCGAACGGCCAGCCCGCCGACGCGCTCTTAGAGCCCGATGCGGCCGGTGACCTCGCGACCTGGACGCCCGGCAACGCCAGCGCGAACTTCGTCGATCCGACCGGCGAACAGATCGTTGGCGTCGCCAGTGGCCTCGACGAATCCGCGACCCGGACGGCTGCACCCGCGTCGACGACCGCTCCCGCGACTGTCGATGACCTGCAGGCGTCCGACCGACCGGAGAAGACCGAGGACCGTGATGACATCACGACTGGCATCAAGACCGCCGACCTGGAGGTCCTGACGCCCGGTGGTGAATACGTCCGTCTCGGTGACCTGCTCGTCGAACCCGAGCAGTTCGCCGGCACGTCACTGGAATCCATCGAGCGCTCGCTCGCACTGAAAGCCGAGAAGCAGCGCGTCACGGACGGAATCTGCCGCCCGGGCGAACTCAGCGACGAGATCGAACTGGTCGGTCACGCGAAGTGGCTGAACAACCGGTTCGACGAACTTGCCGCGCAGCGCCCGTCGACGAAAGAAATCGCCGCGGCTCGTGCCGAGGCTGCCGCACAGGCTCGCGAAGAGCGTCTGCGTCCACTCCTCGAGCTGGACTCGGACACGCACGACGAGGTCTGTGAGATGGCGAATCGGCTCCTGAGTGAGGACTTCGAGACAGTCCACGAGGTGCGCAAGCAACCGCTCACCCTCGCGATCGCGCTTGCAGAGCGTGTCTCCCGAGGTGTCAAGCCCGCGAGCGCCCTGCTCAGACAGGCCGAGGCCGAAGCGAACGATCCCCGGAACATCCAGACGATCGGCAACGTCCGATACATGTCGACCCGCCAGACGAAGGGCCGATTCTCGACGCAGGGTCGCGTGGCGATCCTCTTCGAGAACACGCATCCCGGAATCAAGCAGACCGGCGTGCTCCAGGACGACACCGGGTCGATCCGCTTTGCAATCTGGCGCAAGTCCGAATGGGACGAGACTCGCCCCACGCCCGACCCGACCGACGTTGGCGGCCGCACGCTCATCCGATCCCACCGGTTCCCCGAACTGGCGGTCGGAGATCTCGTGCGCGCTGAAAACGTCCTCAAGGGCAGGTATGGAGACGAGGCGACCTTCGAGACCCGTCGAGACAGCGAACTCACGATCCTGGAGCGAGCTGCCGACAACTCGGAGGACGATACGGCCACGTCCGAGACTGCGACGACCCACGAACGACGACCCAGACAACGTCGGCGGACTGGTCCGAAGACGATCGGTACACCCGTCCCGAAGAACCCGATCGCCTACTGGCGAGGGAGCGAACGATGGGTGTTCCCGATCACGGACTGGACCCCCGACTGGTGGCTGGCGCAGGAGAACGTCGAGACTGTCGAACAGGATCGGTCTGAAGTGTCATTGATGACTGGTAGGAAGGTAACCCCGAACAGTAGCGAATCGTAGCACAGCGAGTCTCCATCCGAGACTCAGACTCC
Organism: Salinigranum marinum; assembly: GCF_024228675.1. Classification (NCBI taxonomy): domain Archaea; kingdom Methanobacteriati; phylum Methanobacteriota; class Halobacteria; order Halobacteriales; family Haloferacaceae; genus Salinigranum; species Salinigranum marinum. The sequence goes on from NZ_CP100464.1 coordinate 58,742, forward strand.
TAGAACCCCTCTTTCCGACGCAACCCGACACATTGGGTCAACAGACCGTAAAGTTACCCCACGAAGTGTAATTCTAACGAGTTCGTGGGGTAACGATTCTGGTAACGAAGCCTTCGCGAGCAATAGAGACAGTTACTCGGAGGGTAAGTGAGGGAGGATTTCCTGAATGAAGACAAGTAGACCGTCTCGCTCGTCTGTTGGCGTAATCCGGACTACCTCGTAGACATCCTCGTCGTAGTTGAGCAGCCAGAGTAGATAATGAGTCCGAGAGTGCCGTGTCCATTCCTCACCTGCTTTGCGCCCAGCTCCACCGTCTTCATCGGCGGTTACGACGAGGTTGACTCGGAACGGTTTTCCTGTGCTATCAGGAACCGGGTCCTGATCATACTCGAACTCGACCGATTTGACCCGGTGACGTTCGACTGCGTCCGGAAAGAGCTCGCGGTTCTCCAAGTAGAACTCGTAGGTGTCGAGATTGTACGAGGGATCCGTTGCGGTGAGCCAGTTAACGGGAATACGGTGGATATAGCGTTGCGTGTTGAACGTAGTCGATTCAACATCGACAGGCTCTGTGAAGTGGTGTCCTCTTGTCTGGTTAGAAGCCAGGTCATCACAGTATCCCTCCACCATACGAGATGACAAAGGAAGTAACCAGATAGCGTTGACGGGCAGCTACCACTGTCCAGAGATATCGTTGAGGCTCAATCGACCACCGATTTCTAAGCCCTATATACGACCGAGCCAGACCGGCCCGATGAGGCGGACGACAACGCCGATCGACCGGCAGTCAGCAGCGCGGGGCAGACGATGAGCCGTTCCAAGCAGTACTGGGTGACGCTGTCGGTCCCGTGGCTCGTTCGAGGAGCCCACGCGGTACAGGACGCGATCAACATCGCCGTCAGTGAAGCTGGAAAGCGAGTGAGCGAGGCAGATCACCCACACGTCCATCGTTGCGACATCACTGTCCAGACGCTCTCCTGTACGACCTGTGGGACACCGATGGAGGCGGTGCTCGTCATCGCCGAGGCAGCACTCGTTGGCCTGACGCTCGAGTGTGCCGTCTCAGTGCGATCACCTGAGGACGCCGAGCAGAGGACCCGGCGTGAATTCGGGACAGAGTTCGACGGGACGCCACTCCTCCCGGTTGGGACTGTCAGGGCAGATCAGTCGCCTGACAAAGAGTGAACCCCATAGCGCTTCCCGAGAATTGTCGCTATGCTAGTACTGATCAGTTACGTGTTCAGCGCTTCGAGCAGGTTTTCCCGTGGCGATTCCACGACGTAACGGCTGCGTCTGGACTACTGATTCGCGGGGTCAACTCGAATGCGAATCTCGATCTCATCGGGGTCGTGGACGACGAGACTGTCATCCGTCTCGGTGAGTGGAACCTCGCGAGCCGCGAGCCGCTCTTGGACCGCATCGAGTGACTCCCGTTCCGGGACGAACACCTCGAACCACGACAGTCCCCGCCCGCTGACTGGGCTCGTCCGGTGGTGCCATGTATTCGCCCCGATGTGGTGGTGATATCCACCCGCGGACACGAATGACGCGGCAGACACTGTTGTTTGCACCTCGAACCCGAGGGCGTCCACGTAGAAGTCCCCGAACGCGTCCAGCGAGGAGACTTCGAGATGGACGTGGCCGATGTCCGTCCCGTGAGGGACCTGACTGTCACCTGTGGCCGCCGCTTCGATGCTGTCGAGGTCGAGCGGCTCTGTGCTGATCCGAACCGTCCCGTCATCGGCGATGGGCCACTCCTCGCGGGGGTAGTCGCGGTAGATTTCGATCCCGTTTCCTTCCGGATCCGTGAGGTACAGCGCCTCGCTGACCCAGTGGTCCGAGGCGCCACCGAGTTGCCACTGGTCCCGGATCCGAGCCAGCGCGTCACCGAGCGCCGCTCGCGAGGGAACTCGGAAGGCGATGTGGTAGAGCCCGGTGCCAGATCGGTGCCGGGTGGGTGCGTCTGCATCCTCCTCCAGGACGAGCAGGGGGGTGTCCGCAACACCGAGCACCGAACGGGTGTCGGACTCGTCTAGCACGTTGAGGCCAACGACGGTTCGGTAGAACCGGGTCAGCTCGTCGAGATCATTGACGCGGAGTGCCGTTCGACCGATTCGCGTTCCCCGTGAGAGTACATCTGAATTCGATGATGTGGTCATGGTGAACATTTTAGAGGCCGATATTGAACGCGTACGGCCAGGCGGTGCCACTGAGTGCGACGAGGACGAGGGCCGCGCCGAAGAGCGTGGCGTTCTTCAGGAAGTTCGTCATCTCGGCCTGGCGCTGTTCGGGGTCATCGACCGTCCAGAAGTCGTGCATGACCGGCGTCACCCCGAGGAAGAACAGGGCGATTACCGCCGCGCCGACCAGTGGGTAGACGCCGAGCGCGATGGCGAGCCCGCCCACGATGAGCATGAGGCCGGATAGGATGACGGCGAACCGGGGGGCTGGAACGCCCTTGGCCTTGGCGTAGCCACTCATTCCGTCGAGGCCCGTGAAGTGACCGATACCCATGAACCCGAGGAGGGCGCCGAAGACGAGCCGACCCATCAGGAAAGCGAGGCCACCGGCTGCGGTCTCCAGCGCCATCAGTTCTCCACCTCCGGCTGGCCGCCGGTCATCTGGACGATCTGGCCCCTCACGCCTTCGTTCCTCAGCAGATGGAGTATTTCGTCGACGACGGCATCCGGAGCCGTCCACGTCGAGAAGTCGGCGTCTGGCATCGCCTCACGGTTCCCCGGCACGTCGATGAGGAACGGGGCGACTGCATTGACGCGGGCATCGAGTTCGCTGTCCAACGACTCGGCCAGCGTGCGAACCGCACCCTTCCCAACGTTGTACGCGAGCGTTCCCGGGACCGGATCGATTGCACGGTCAGAGCTGAACAGGACAACGCCGCTCTGGTCATCCAGGTAGTCCACGAAGGCCCGGACGGTCAGGAACGCCGTCGTCGCGTGACGATCCAGTGCGGCCCTGAACGCAGCACCGTCGGTATCGCCGATGCCCCCCATCGAGAAGCCGCCAGCGAGGCCGACGATGTGATCGACCGACCCGTGTTCGTCGACGACCGTCTCGGCGAAGGATTCGACCGCCGCCTGGTCGGTCAGATCGACCTGGTAGTACGATACCTCGTCGGCGTGCTCGGCGCGGCTCTCGACGTCATCTCTCGCCGTGGCGGTGACGTAGGTACCGATGACGTTGGCCCCGTGGTCGACGAGCGAATCCGTCACGTACGGCCCCATGTTACCGGTCGCACCGGTCACGAGCACCGTCGAGTGTTGTAGTTCCATTACATTACCTAGTTTGCTTCCAAACCTATATATAGCTCAGGCAACAAGAGTGTGACCAGGTAATGGCCACCCAACCACCATCGTCTGAGACTGGCGAAGAGACCGAGGTCGAACGGCGGAATGCAGACGTCTGCAACGTCGTGGGCTCGATCGAGGAGATCGGGTCGAAGTGGAAACTCATCGTCCTCAACGACCTGCGTGACGGCGAAAAGCGGTTCAACGAACTCAAGCGCTCGACGGGCGCGAGCTCCTACACGCTCTCTCGTGTGCTTGATGACCTGGAGGAGGACGGGTTCATCAAGAACCGCAAGGAGTTCGAATCGCCGGTCGCGAGTTATTACACGCTGAGCGAGAAGGGGAATGCCCTCTGTCCCGTATTCGAGACGCTCGATGCCTGGGGCGAGGACTGGTTGTAGGACGTGTGTAACCGACGGTGACCAGTCGAGGACGAAAGAACGACTCCGGCGATGTGAACGACGAGCGACCCACGTTTCATCTGTCTCTCCCTCTCGGAGCCGTCGAGCCTCTTACTTCCGTGTGAGCCCCAGTATCTGTGCTGTCGGGAGTGACCACCCGAAAATGAGTGCCGCGATTCGTGTTCCAACGACCATCGCTGCACACACCACTGCAGCGATTCCGTTCGAGCCGCCGGCAGTGACGACGACCCAGTATGTGCTGCCACCCAGCACGGCACAGCTGGCGTAGAAATCGTCGAGCAGGATGAACGGCGAGCGATCCAGCAGAATATCCGCAACGGCACCACCCCCGACCGCGTTGATCGTCGCGATTGCGACGACACCGAAGGCGGGGATGCCGGCCTGCGTTGCAACGATGGCGCCGGTCGTGGTGAACGCTGCGAGCCCGATCGCGTCCGAGAGCTGTGTCAGTGGATGCGTGTCGGCTGATTCGAGTGCAGCACTCACTCCAAGAGCCAGTCCGACACCGAGCAATCCGAGGCCGATTTCGACGGGTGAGCTGAGTGCGAGCGGAACTCGATTGACGAGGATATCGCGGGTCATCCCGCCGGCGAACGCCGTGGCGAGGCCGACCACTGTGACGCCGAACATATCGAACTCTTCGCGTATTGCCTTGGTTGCGCCAACCAGCGCGAAGGCGACGAGCCCGATCGTGTTCATCACGGCGAATGGATCAACGAACAGTGCGTCGACGAACTCCTGCGTCACTGGTTCAAGACTGGATCACAGGTCTGATGAGCGCTTCGCCTCCATCGCTTCGACAGCCTCGACAAGTCCGCGGACGTCATCGCCGTACGCCACCGTCGCCTCCTCAACGAACGGGGCTGTCCCTTCTTCGAATACCTCGAGACGCTCGCGGGTCTGGCTGGCCGTCTCGGCGACCCACGCGTCTCGGGTCGCCTCATTGACCTCGGTGATCGACTCGGGTTCGATGGCCACGTTCGTCCGGTCGCCCCGCTCGTAGGTCCGCAGCTTCCCGACGACCGCGACGTACAATGGTGGCTCAGCTGCTCGCAATACTCCCATCGCTTCGGGCTGGTACTGGCCTGCATACACGTACACAGGCGAGTTGGCAGCGAACACCTTACCCTGCCAGTACTCGGCGTCAGAGCCGACGTCGGCGGTCTCTGCGAGCGTCCCCACGACGAACACGCGGTTGACGCCCACCCCGGTCGGGGTCAGACCGAAGACGGGGGCTCGCTCCTCATCGGATTCCTGGAACGTCTCCGTCGTCCCGTTGAGTTCCTCGGCGAACAGCCGCCGTGCCGGCTGGCGGGCCGTGAGCGCCGGCTCGACCGCGTCGGCGTCGAATCCGGGGACGTCAGTCGTCTCTTCGGAGTCGTTCACCAAGAAGTACGTGCCCACGACGCTCCCACTTAGCCGGTACCGCCGGCCGAGCAGCTGCGCGGTGATCTCCTCGGCGACCACGTCCGTCGAGAGCGCGTCCATGGCCATGTCGGTCGCGTCCTCCAGTGAGATGCCGGTCACCGCCTCGGTGGCAGCGGCGTCGAACAGCGCGCTCAGCGAGCGCTCACCGTCGTCGAGGATCGCCTTGATGCGGAGGTCGAACTCACCGTCACGCTGGCCGTGCTCCGCACACCGACCGTTGCGGAGGACGCGAGTGCAGTCATCGACCCCACAGCGCTTGACCAGCCCCGACCCCTCCAGGATGTCGACGATGCTTCCGACCACCGCAACGCTCCCGTCGCTTGCCACCACGACGTCGTCGGAGGGGCTTATCGCCGTCGCGGAGTTACAGCTCACCGAGAACCGGCCCTGGTACTCGTCGGTCACGACGCTCTCGAAGCGGTAGGCATCGCCCTCTTCCAGTTCGGGGAGATCGGCGCTCGTCCACTTGACGAATTTGAGGCGACCGGACTCGTCGCCGAGCAGCCCGACCTGAGCGATTTTCTCGCTCCGGGGCTCCCAGAGTTCGACGACCTCGGCGACGACGTCGATCCACTGATCGGCCTCGTCGACGTCGGCGAGCATCGTCCGGGAGAACCCACGAGAGCGCCCACCGTAGCCGGCCAACTGGGCGATGTCATCCGAGAGATCGGCTCGCTCGAGGTCGGCGTCAGCACACGCCTTGCGGACGAGGGTCCGGACGGCCTCGTCCGCCGGCACGCGGTAGGCACACAGGCGCTCCAACTGGGCGGCCACGTCCTCGGTGTCGAGGGCGAACGCGGGTTCGGTTCGGCTCTCGTCGAAAGCGACGAACGCGTCGGTGATAGTCTGGACACGGTCCTGCAGGTCGGGAGTGGTTGCACTGGACATTGCGGAACTCCGAGGATTCGCGAACGGGACTCGCTGCCGAAGCCGGTCGTCGTCAGCACGACCGACTCGTCGCCCGCTCTCGCGATCTCCTCACACCCTTTGGGAGGGTAAATACAGACGGAAGGGCTGGAATGACACATAGCGACGCGGATTATAACATCGTCGGCAATGCAATCCTCAAAAGCGTAACTGGATGACTGGCCTATCAGCTGATATAGAAACTGGGAGGTCAATAAGTGAATGAGTTAGTTAGGAGATAGGTTGTCTCAAATTAGGAAAGTGATTTATGAATCCCTTGCGTTGAATGAGACAACATGATTAGTAAGAGTCAATTTCGGCTCTTGTCATATCTAATAGATAAATCAGAACGAGAGGTACCAATCAGTACGCTCGCTGATCGACTTGGATGGAATGCTGGACACACATCTCGGGTCGTCTCCGAATTGGAAGCACGAGGGTGTGTGCGAACCACTAGTGTAGGGCGTCAAAAGCTGGTCACACTTAGTGAAATTGAGCCAGTCGAACAACTCGAAGCCCTGATAACCGAGTACGGCCACGTTGACTTCGCTGAACTCGTTGCTGGGTCTGGGCTTCAACTGCTCTATTACCTGGATCGCAGACGAACGGCAACTGAGCTTACTGAATTAAGCGATCTCAGCCGAGCCACTGTATATCGTCGATTAAACGACTTACAGGCAGTGGGAGTAATCGGGAAGTCTAAGTCACACTACCTGCTCAACGAGCCGTTTTCGAGCCTATCATCAATCGCGCGAGGACTGGCCCACCACGAGCATCGACGCGAAGCGGAACGCTACGCAGACGGAGTGAATATTCTCTGGGAAACTCACGAAGAATATCTTATTGCGTGCGATAGTGAGATCAGCGACGATGGATTCCATTTGACCGGCCCCTCACTCTTCGCTGAGTACGGTATTCCTCTCCTCACACGTAGTCGTCAGCACTACTTCCGTTCCGACCGAATCACAGCGGTCTCTCCGGCAGAGTTGGTGTGTCACACGTTATTGATCGATGACGGGTCACGTTATCGAACCTACAGTCTGCTCTTGATCCAGAAAGAGGCAATCGAACAAGCACCGCTAAAGGAGTGTGCAGAATACTACGATCCCGAAGCAGACATTGATTTGCTCGCAATCGTTGACAAACTCGTTGAGTACCTAGATAGCAAGGGAGCGGTGACTTCAGACCGACTTCCTGCTTGGGAAGAGTTCAAAAGTACAGCAACAGACTACGAGATTAACGTATGAGTTCTCGGGCTCGGTTCGGTCGTAACTATATTGAAACAGAATTGAATCGGATCGCTGAGCATCTTCAGACGGACGTTGATGCGTATCTCATCGGCGGAGGGGCGATGTCGCTTCGTAATCTCAAAGACACGACAAAAGACATTGACCTCGTTGTGTCAAATGAAGAGGCATTCGGTCGCCTCATGGGAACGCTTCAGGAACTAGGCTACGAGGAAGTCACCGACCTCGGAGACGAGTATGATAAGCTGGGGGCTCGCCACTGCGTACGGAACGAGGAGGGTTGTCAACTCGACCTGTTCCACCGCCAAATTGCGGACAAACTATTCTTCAGTGATGGAATGCAGGAACGGAGTGAGGGATTCTTGTCGACGCAGTACCTTTCTGTAGGGCTTGTTTCACTTGAGGATATATTCCTGTTCAAATCTGTCGCAGAGCGACCTGACGACATCGGTGACATGGCAACACTAATTCAAACTAGCTTAGATTTCGAGGCAATCAAACGAGAGATCGCAACACAAGTAGATCTTGTCGGCGGTGAACGTTTCGTCACAATAATCTCAGAGTCACTGGAGAGACTGGACGAGCAGGAAGGTATCCAGACACCACTCGATGACACAATTCACGAATACTACGAGCGATATATGAATGGATACGAGCTCCGAATGCATCTGCATGAAGAGAATCCAAAGACAATCACTGAGTTAGCTGCTGAGTTAGATATCTCTGAGTCAGAAGTAAAGCGTCGGTTCGAGTACTTAGAGCAATACGGCTTCGCTGAGCGAACGAGTGAAGGGATCCGTGATACAGGGGATCGAGATAGATTCAAGCGTTCGTAATGGATAGCGGAAGTAGTCACGAACGCAGCAACTGGCCAACTATGAGCGATTCAAGAGAACCATCGGCGAAGCCGACGAGACAACCCGAAAGATGATCCCGTGTCTGGTTCGGATGTCTCCATATCGGTATCTTGAGCGTCCTCGTTTTCATCGGTAGGAGTTGGCTCGTGTTCGTTGATTCCCCGACCGTTCGAGGACGTCCCGGAGAAACCATCGACAACAGCTTCAATAAGGGTATCATCCCAAAATTGGGAATCGCCCTGGACCGCGTTTCCCGCGCCAGCATCGGTGACACCCTCTTCCTTCGGGCGAGCGCTGTCGTCAGGCTCGTCGATTCCGAGAACGGCCCGATACTGTCGAAGCTGGGCTTCGAGTTCCGCGATGCGCTCGCGTTTGGCGTCAAGTTCACGCTGCTGGCGCTGTACCTGTGCGGCCAGCCGCCGGGCGTCCTCGACCGCCCCGGCGTCGATCGGTGGCGACTCGCTGGACTGATCCGCCCCAAAGGAAGGAGAGGTGCTGGACTCGCCCGGTGACCGATGCCTGTCGCCGGATCCGGACGAGGTGGACGGTGACGGGGGCGTGTAGTAGTCGTCGACGGTCAGGAGTGTCCGGGCGAGACAGACCGCGCCGTAGGTCGCCCCATTGGCGAAGTGAACCTTGTCCCACTTCCCCCGCATGAGCCCCGAGTCGCGGAACAGACGATCCATCCGGTCGGGGTCGCCGCCGGTCCAGAACGCCAGGTAGAAGCACAGGCCCATATCGGCCTCCGACTGCGAGGGATACCGGCTATCCCGGCCGCTCCAGAGCTCCGAGCGGCCGTCGTAGAGCGCCTCAATGACATCACCACTCTTCGAGTCCATCGCGCGCTCCAGGACCGTCTCGTCGTCTAGATCGACGCCAGGACCCGCGATGTCGTCCATCGAGGTCGGCAGCGGTGAGGGAAGTGCCGAGGGACTCAGTCCGTGTAGAGCGGCCTCGAGACCCGGTTCCTCGATAGTCGGGAAGTCCAGTCCGTAGCGGGCGTATAGCCCTGAATCCGATCCAAGTGCCGTAGCTGTCTCCGAGGCCTCAGTCTCGTCGGTTGCCTCCCCGGTTGCTGGCTTGCCGGCTTGGTCTCCATGCTCGTCCGCTGACGAGTCGGAACGACCACCACCCTCGGCAGCCGCCTCGAGATCGACCGGCGCTGTCTCCGTGTCGGGGGGTGACTGGACGTACTCGTAGTGGACTCCGAGCAGCGCATCCTGACGCCGTTGAACGGACGTGGGCGTCCCCTCGATGTGGTCGGTCGTGACGGTGAAAAAGCGAGCCTCGTCGTACATCTCGACGTCACCGCGCCGATTCCGACCTGGTGGGAGTTCGCCCTCGACGATGACATGAACGCCCCGCCCCGAGGGCGAGACTTCGCTGTAGGAATCCAGCCGGTCGACGATGTCTTGGGCCCACGATGTAAGCTCGCCCGTCGTGGAATCCCGACAGTCATCCAGATCCACACCACCGATGGGCGTCGCGGGCGCGAACACGAAGCCGAGCCCATCGGTCCGGACGCGGTCGCTCTCGTGAAACGCGAGTGCGCTCTCCAGATCCCGCCAGTGGCCGGCCTCTGTCGCGCTGGCGTTCGGCGTCCCGTTCGTGTGGTAGGGCTTGATCGGGACTTTAGTCGCCTTCCCGTCACGTTCTGTCTCTTGCCAGCAGATCCACTGCTCGAGGTCGGCTAACTTCTCGGGAATCAGACTGGCGTCGATATCGCTACTCATGATGCTCGTCTCTGGTGGGTGAACCTGTGCCGGTCACGCCCGATTCGAGGCGTCGATAAATCGCCGTGCATCGCTGTGCGCCGAGCCAGGCAGTTGGTGCGTGTCCGTGCGCTCGAAATCGCCAGCCAGTGCGTCCCCGGTACGGACGTGCGAGTTTTCCCCTCCCAAACTCTAGTATAGGTATCGAGCCGACTGGCCCAGCAGGGACAGAGCGGGCTTGATAGCAGCTATCGAGCGCACCGTGCGCCCAACAACTAACCCAGATTGTCACCGGTCGACCTCCCCATCAGTCCGGTCAACCATTCGGACGAGGTTCCGGCCCCCGACGAACCGCCACTCCCGGGGGTTCTCGAATGCCTGCTCGGAGAGACGTGCATAGTTCTCGACATCTCGATGTGGCACCGTCTGAAGTCGTCCAGCATCGGCCAAAACCCTGATAATTTCGTGTGCAACGTCGGTGTGAGGCACCACCCACATCTTCCGAACGCCGTCGAAGCTCGCGAGGTCGTCGTAGTGTTTGATCATCAGGTCGGGACGGATATTGGTCACTACCTCGGCGATAACCGCCAGCGTCCGTCCGTCACCGTCGCCAGGGAGGAACGCAGCGACGTCGAAAATCATCCCGCCGGCCATCGGCTCGTAGTACGTTTCGACCAGTAAGCCCTGATTCCGGAGATGGCGAGCGGTGTACTCGACGTACACCTTGTGAACAGTCTTCTCGAACGGGTCACCATTGTTGCGGCCCGAATAGATCGTCCGATCGACAGCGTCCTGCCCTGCCGGGGTGACGTAGTAGTACTTCCGCGTGTTGACCGACTGGAGTTCGAGGTAGCCCATCTCGACGAGCCGGTCCTCGTCGATCTCGCCGTCGACGCCGTTCCGGATCGTCGTCATCGACTGGGTGAGGTCGTACCCCTCCAGTTCTCCGTTGAGTCCTTTGATGACATCTCGGAGGAACTGTTGCTCCGCTAGAGTTAGCGAGTGAGACTCCTTCGCGGCTGGGGTTCCCTGTGCCGGTCCATCTGTAGTGGCACTCCCGTCGTCTGTCGACGGGTCCGCGGCGGAGTCTGTGGACGCATCAGGTGGAGGTGTCGACGGACTGGGGGTGGCTGTCCCCGTCCCGAGAACGGTTCCGTACTCGTTCGATGCGCCACCACTGTGATCGTCCGCTCTCTCGCCGTGAGACAGATCGTCCTCGCTGGCTGGAGAGCCAGCCAGAGACGCCGTCGGGTCAGTCGATGAATCCGCCTCGGTCGAGTGGGATGGTGTAGTATCGTTCGAGTGAGAGCTATCAGAGGTCGTCGAATCCGAAGCCGACTCCGATCGAATAGCGTCACTGTTCAACGAGCCGGTCCCATATCGGGCGGCACGTTGTGCGGCGTCGGGCGGGCTGTTCACGCCCGGTACGAGACAATAGCTGAACCGGGTTCGAGACCACTGGAGCGCGTCCGCTTCCCTGTAGGTCACATCTGCATCCGGGCTGTAGGTCCCGGCGTCGACAGGAGCATCACTGTCGCTGTGCCCTAATGGGATAGGAAGCGGCTTGAGCGTGACCAGTTCGGGCGTGTCGGTCATGAACCCTGTATCTGGAAGCTGTGCCAGCCATTCTCCTCGAGGAAGGGAAGCAACTCGGTTCGACAGTTCGATCGTGTCGAGTTCCTCGTGGAACAGGGTCGTCGCGAGCTCGTCGTCGACGGCGAGTTTCCCGATTAGCTTGGTATTGATATTGCGGAGAATTTCCTTGTATGCCCGCGTGTCCAGTGCGTCGCGTTTCACCTGCTCGGGGAAGTGGACGATCAGCTCGAACGCAAGTGCGAACTCGCGAGCGTCGGGGATCATCTCGTCACGAACGAGACTGGCCTGCATGATTGGCGCCGCCTCGTCGATGATCAGGTTCACACAGTAGCCTTCGGCAGAGTCAGTGACGTCACGGGTCATCCGTTTGCGGAGTCGGACCCACGACCAGAGGTAATCCAGCAGCAAAACCGTAAACAGATTGCTCGACGCAGGGCGGAGCTCCCCCGTGTCGATGAGCACTACCTTCTTCGAGTCGAGCAGTTCGTGCAGATCGAACAGCATCTGATTCTCAACATAGGCGTCGATATCGTCGTTCCACTCGGGGACGAAATTGAGCATCCGCCAGATAAAGTCCCGTTCCTTGAGCTTGGTGATCCGGTTCATCACCGCGTCGATCGAGGTGGCAAACCGGCGTTCTTCGGCGTGGAAGTGACGCGTGAGGGTCGCGTGGAGTTCAGGATCGCTCACCTCGGGGATCCGGTGGTCGGTCTGCATCCGGGTGGCCGCCGCGAGCAAATCGCTGATCGCGAAGGCGTCCTCCCCGTGAACCGGATCGAAGAGTGCGACGATGAGGTTCGAGAGGATCTCCTGAGCGACGAACGCCTGATTGTGCTGTTCTTCGCCCAAGACATACGTTAGTAACTCGTTGTACCGATCGACCTTCTCCTGAACCGCGGACTCTCTCGAGAGACCGGCAGCGAGTTGTGGCCGGATGTCGAAGAACGGGAACGCGGGGAGTTCACCGTTCGGACCCGGGACGGGCAGGTGAACGATATCGTCGAGATCGCCGAATCGGTGGAAGTGAGCGCGTTTGTATTCCGCGCACATGCTGCCACCCTTCTTGTCGAAGATGAAGATCGGTCCGTCAAGTTCGTCGTACGCGGTGAGTCCGTCGTTGATCATCGCTGTCGTCTTCCCGCTGCCCGTCGTCGCCGCTCGGATAATGTGATGGACGAGCTGACCCGCGGTGAGTCGAATGGGAATATTCGGGCGGGAGGGGGACGCCGTTTCAGCCTCTCCGATACACATTCCGGTATTGAACTGTCCGAGGAGTTCTTCGTCCGTAGCGGTGAGCGGCGAGCGAACGTCTGGCGCCCCGCCTGAGGCTCCCCGGCTCGGCTTCGGCAGGGCGCCCGTACTGGGGACCGTCACGAAGTTCGCGAGTTCGTCGGGACTCGCGACGATGATCGGCGTTGCGTCGGTAAATCGGTCCCTAAACCCGGCCCTTCCGAAGGTAGCCTCGGTGAGACACTGGTATTCGCGATCGCTCGGACCGAGTGCATCTCCCTCGATTCCGTAATACGGTCCACTCAGAGCCGTGAACGCGCCCGTAATCCCGTTGATGACTGCCGTGTCGCCAGCGGCTCGAAGTGAGACGTCGAAGGTCACGGCAGGTTGCTTGAGGTCGATCTGTCCCATCCGGCTGTGCTGCGTCGACTGGCCGCTCGCATCCGGCCCGCTAATCGTGCCACCGATCTGTTCAGGTGTATCGGGACGATGTCGCTGCCGACGTTCCTCTTCGGATGTCCCGAGGAGGGTCGCCGCGAACTCCTGCTTGAACGCACTCCACATCCCGGTCGTCCCCATCTTGAGGTTCCGCTTGTGGTGTTCGGCCTCCTTCGTCCAGTCGTGCTTCGGGGAGAAGATGACCTGATAGACGAACGGCTCGTCGGTCCCGAGCGCCTGTTCGAGGAGCACTGTCAGCGGCGATCGATATGCATCCTCGCTGTCGAGGGTCACCTCACTGAATCGCGAGAGAAGCGTCATCCAGTCGTTGTTCTTCGTCTCGACGCCGCTCCACCGTGCCATTGCAGGGGTCATCTGAGCCTGCTCAACCACTACTGAGTCGGTCGACGGGACTGCCTCGTCGAGTACCTCGAATCCGTCGAGTTGGCCGAGTTCGTCGATTCCCTCGAATGCCGCGAGCTGATTGGTTCCCGGCGGTGGTGCTCCAGGCGGGTCGAACACGTCGACAACTGAAAACGGGACAATCTCGAATCGGAACGCTTCGGGATACATCGCCCGGACGTTCGCCGCGAGATGTTCGAACGCTTCGGGCTCGTACGGCCGGACGCCGAGGTAGAAATCGAACCGCTGAGTCGACCGCGGTTTGTGAATCAGGAACTCGAAGGTGAGGTGTGTATTGATGAACGAGACGCGCCGTTCAAGTCCGAACGGGAGTCGACGTCCGCTCCCCGCCCGATACAGCCCGTAGAGCGCCTTGACGACGTGTCCGGGCGTGACCTGTGCACGTGCTGGCGTGATCTTGATGAACGGCCTCGTCGTTGATTCAGGAACGGACTCGATTTCTTCCTCCTGAAACGTATCGGACTCGTCGTGAGTCACACTCACGTCCGATTCTGACCGTAACTGTGCGTCGACAGCGTTGCCGTCGACGCTCGAATCAGATTCCTGTAACCGAGCAGCGAGTGCAGCTCTGATTTCGTCGTCCTCTACAGTTGGGAGGCGACCTTGACGACTCGTCGTCTCCCTTCGAGATCTTCGAGAAGGCGGTGCTTGAGGGTCAGCATCGCTCACAGTTCGCTACCTCTCGGCGCAACTGTCGGTTGCGGCTTCCTCGGTTCGGCTGGTGGTCTGTCCCTCGGCACTGACGGATCGTGGGCACAATCACAACTCATGGAATCGGTAGAGGGATGGTGTCTGTGAACGAGAATTCGACGCAAGGCGGCTGTCTGGCGTATTCACCCGGCGATGAATTCAAGGACAGAGATGAGCGCACCCAGTCCGAAGTACGCAACGACCATCGCCCCGCCACCGATGGTGAGCTTCATCCCAGTCTCTGAGCGCTGGGAATTGTTGCGAGCAGTCAGCCACACGATGAATCCCAGCACTAACACGGTGAGTCCCGCGTACTGAAGCGTGATGTAGAGGACGTTGTACAGGTTGCCGAGGATCGCCTCCCACCCGTCAGTCGAACCGCCGCCGCCCCCGGTCGGCTGCGCAGCTGCCACCCCGGTGAAGAGCGCCAGTCCGAGGAGAACGGCGATGGAGATGGTCTCGAAGCTCACGACTGCCTTTAGACGAGCGAGGGGAGCCTGATCATACTCGGTGACGTGTTTTGCTGTCATCACGAGTCAGCCGTTGGCGAGAGGAGGTATTTGTTGTTTCAATTATACGTATAGCGCACCTGTACGCACTGCGTACCTGTACGCGAAACGCAACATCCGTGAGCTTATCATGGAGGTGCGGTCGTTGTGGGTCGTAATTGGGTCATACTTAAGACAGTCTACAACTCTGATGCAATCGACTGGTAGCCGCGGTCCCCCGACTGGTAGCCCAAACATAGGTAGACCGCAATATGGAATCCAAGAATCCATCTGACGACCTCACGTTCTCGCGGAGGCTGTCGAACCGATGAGCAGGAAGTCGATCCCCGTCAGCGAAAAGACGCGTGATCGCCTGCTCGCGTACAGCAATCGAAAGCTCCTCGAAGACCAGTCCTACGACGACGCCGTGAACGAACTGCTGGACTGGCTCGAATTCCCCACGGCGGATGAGATCTACGAGAACTACGACGTCATCTGGGATGTCGTTCCTCGATTAAGAGAAAGTGAGACAGAACAGAATGGATTCGTCCCGTCCGTACGGGCCGAACCGGCCGTCGTTCGCGACGATTGACTCGGTGAGCGTGGGGACTCGGGCAGATGAGTGAGAACTGCGTTAATGACGTCAAAGTTCAGTGGATCATCGTGTACGGACCGGGCGAAACGACCTCTTTGTCCGGTTGAGGTGACGCTGACGTTCGTCAGTTATCCGCACCGTGGTTCGCTTCGTCGAGGCCAATATTACAGGATGTATGCACCAGGGGTCTGGATCGTTTCTCTGCGGTAATTGGTCGGAAGATTGGATATATCTCGATGAATCGGTCACCTCAGTCGGGACGTCTCACCCGACTAAGCATGTCCCAATCTATGCACATTGCGGCTCGTGACGACCTGACGATGTGCATACGTCTCCATTGGTGAATACATGGACGCCGGACCCCTGGAGGTTAGGTTCAAACGCGATATTGGATGGCCATCGATTATTCTAAAAATCTCTCCAAGAGCAAACAACCGGCATCGATGGGGATTGAGCCAGTCGGAGTGGTGACCGCCGTTGCTGGGGAACGCAGTCCGTGAAATAGAAGACCTGTGCGTAGAGTGACGTGCCTTAGCGGTCGTCGTAGTCGCGGTACGGGCAGTCCCAGCGGAAGTCGCACTCGGCGCACGTCGCCTCGTCGGGGAGGTCCTCGTCCTCCATCTCCGACCAGGAGTTCGTCCGCCGGGCGTGTTCGAGGTCGTGGATGGTCGCCTCGAAGTGGTCGATCGCGTCCTCGACCTCGGCGCTGGTGAAGTCCAGTTCGAGGCACGTGTCCTCGGGGTCGTCCTCACCGAGGAAGTACAGCAGCGCGCTGTCGGGGAGTTCGCCCTCTTTCTCAGCGTACAGGCCCGCGTACACGAGGAGCTGTTCGCGGTAGTCGGCGAGGTACCCGTCGCCGGGTTCGGGTCGCTGGCTCGCCTTGTAGTCGCAGAGCTTCGTCCGACCGTCGTCGTCGGTGATCACGTCGGCGACCCCCGTCAGGAGGAACGCACCGGCGTTCCGGCGAAGCTTACACTCGGTGTCGACCACCTTCGGGTAGAGGTCGGGCCCGATGGTCCGGTTGAACCGAGCCACGTGCTCGAACACCGCGTCGACCGCCCGACTCCCCATCGGCATGATCCGCTGGTCGCGGAGCGCCTCGACGACACTGTCGAACTCCTCTCGAAGGGCCTTCGTGCTCGGTGGTGACCCGCCCGCGACGCCGTCGACGTCGCCGTTGTAGTAGCGGTGCGCCCAGTCGAGGGTCTGGTGGACCGCCATCCCGGCGAACAGTTGGGTGCCGCTCCCGGCCGCGAAGCCGTGTTCCTGCAGCATCCCGTACTGCCGTTTGCACCGGTTGAACGACAGTCCGTCACCGACGATGCTGTACGTCCGCCGCACGTCGTCGTCCGTCACGGGCCCGACGGTCGCGCCTGCAGGCGCCAATGAGGTGCCCCGGTCCAGTCGTTGGTCGTCGGAGAACCACGACTCCTCGAGTGGGATGCCAGCGTCCGCTCCGAGCGACGGCACCACGGTGCGGCCGTCGGCGGGCCGGAGGTAGTAGTTGGCTCCCAGGAGGACGAGGTTGTCCTTCGCCCGCGAGTGAGCGACGTAGAACTGGCGAATCAGGTCTCGTTCGGCACGGGTTGGGACGTCGACTGGCGGCGTTCGCTCGGTGAACGGACTGAACACGTCCGCGATTTTCGGCAGCGGGTCGCCGTCGTCGTCGCGATCGAACGTGTCGTCGGGCAACCGTCCGAGTGAGGCAACGAAGACCACAGGGAACTCCAGCCCTTTCGCCTGGTGTACCGTCATCACCTGGACGTGCCCGTCGGGGAGCGCGTCGTGTGGGTCCTCGGGGTCGTCGAGGGCGACCGTGTCGAGGTACCGACAGAAGGTCCAGTAGAAATCACTCAGGAACCCAACGGAGACGGTGTCGTAGTCGTCGTGGGGAGTCCGAGTGAGCTGGCGGTTCTGCGTGAGGCCGCGCGCGATGCCCTCGAACGACTCGGTGAGCTGGCTCAGCTTTCCGAGGCGTTTCGTTCGGTCGACGTCCGGGTCGGTTTCCGTCCACGTCGAGAACGGTTTGTGCGACCGCAGCCGGTTGTAGAGGTCGACCAACGAGAGGTTCACGACCTCGCCGTCCGGTGTGTCGGCCACGCGGCGAGCGACCTCCTCGATGTACGCCTCGAGTTCGGTCGCGTCGTGGCGGTCGATCACGCGGTCGAGCGTGTCGCACCACTCCGGGAGCTTGTTCCCGACGCCGTCGTAGGGGAACACGGAGTCGTCGGCCCACTGGAGTTCGGGGTCGAGACACCGAGCCAGCGCCGCGAGCATCGCCTGGATCTCCTCCTGCTGGAGGAACCCCTTGTTGCGCGGGTTGTGCACGGGGATGCCACGCGCCTCGAGGGCACGGACACACTCACCGACGAATGTTCGACTCTCGTAGTACGGCCAGTACTCGCGCGTACTGTGTGCCAGCAGTGCGACCTGGCTGAAGTCCTGAATGTACCCCGACGTGTACGCGTCTTCGACTTGGGCCGCGAACGCCGTTGCGGCCTCTGCCTTCGTGTCCTCCTTGAGGAGGTGCACACTTGAGTGGTCGACAGGGCTTCGGAACGCCTCCATTGGCCGCTTTCCGGGAGCTCGGGCTCCCGGCGCCGTCATCACCGGGTGCTCCCCGATGTGACGGTTCGCCCACGCGACGATTTCTGGTCGCGAGCGGTAGTTCCAGTGGAGCTGTGCCGTCTCCACCCGCTCGACGTCGATGCCGAGGTAGTCCGCGATCCGCTCGGGGAACTCGATCAGACAGTCGACGGTCCCGCCGCGGAACCGGTAGAGCGCTTGGTCGTCGTCGCCGACCACCATCAGCGTCGGCTCCTCGTCGGCCATCAGCTCCGCCAAGCGGAAGTAGATGGCCTCTTGGAGCGGGTTCGCGTCCTGATACTCGTCGACAGCGATACACTGCAGTGGGGGATGGTCGCGGTCGGGGTCGCCCCCCACGAAGCGCCGTCCGGCTTCAGTCTCGAGGAACTCGAGGAACCGCTCCTGCAGTCGCGCGAAGTCACAGCGCGACTCGTCGCGGAGCGTCTCGAGGTAGGCTCGGTACCCCTCCGCGAGCCGTTGAAACTCGGGGCGGTCCGAGGCGGCCAGCGCATCGACGTCAACCCGCAACTGCGAGATGCGGTTGAACAGTTTCTTCGCGAGTGTGGCAGCTGTTCCCTTCGAACAGGTGCCGTCGTCGTTGAGGCCTCGGATGGTTCCTGCGAAGGTACCAGCGTCACCGTCGGCGAGCACGTCGACGTACTCGCTGTGGCGCGCGATGAACATCGCCTGGGCGTCCGCGTCGAGGAGCTCGACGTTCTGGTAGTCCTCGTAGCGGAACTCCCGCATGATATCGCCCCACAGTCGGTGGCCCGTGCCGACGTACATCTCGTCGACCGAGAGGACGTCGGCGTAGCCGAGGGCGGTCAGCAGGGCTTCCAGACGCTGTTCGAGCGCCTTCGCGGCCTTCTTGGTGTACGTCGTGACGATGATGGCGCCCGGTGGGATGCCGTCCACGAGCAGTCCCTTCGCCGCGGTCGTCACGGTCACGGTACTTTTGCCGGACCCGGGGCCGGCGGTGAGATGGTACGGCCCTCCGGCGTTGAGGATGGCCGCCCGTTGGTCGTCGTCGAACGACCAGTCCGGGTTTCCAGTCTGGGCCCTTCGGACCGCTTCGACGATCTCGAGGAACTCCTCCGCGTCGAGATCGCCTGGCGGTGTTTCAGGCCCAGGTCGTGGGTGTGGTTCTGTCACGGTCGAACTGCCCCCATGTCGGGGGCGAGGCCCGCCGTCCGAGTCGAACGGACGTACTCCAAGCGGGTGGAAGGGTGACGGCACCACTGCTGGATGCTCTCGCCGTCTACTCGACCACCCGCCAGTCATTCGTATCGCAGCAGGCACACGGCCTCGTGTCCGGCGCGTCTCGTCGGACTACGCCGCATCGTCGGCACTCCAGATTAGGACGCTTCGAGCGGAACGTGATTTCCTCGCCACGCGCGTACACGACAGTGGCGAGATGTGTGTCGCAGCGGAGGAGAACGAGCGTCGTCCCCGCTACCTGTATGAGACGGGCCTCGGAGTACCGCTTGCCTTTGATGTCAACTCGGATTCCTTGGTGGAACCGGAACGCGAGTTCCGTGGCAAAGAAGTCCCCACGGCCGGTACGCTGAATAAACCGCTGGAGGGCGTGGTCCGAGACCTGGACTGTCGATCGACTGGTGTTGACGCTCATTGGGTCCCTCCCGCCTCGTCGGCGATGAGGTTCCCAGCGAACGCGAGCGATACCTCTATGTGGGTGTGGACGGTAGTCCTCATTGCTAGCTTCCGATTGCGGGCCGCGCCAACGGCCCGCGATTTTTGCGTGGGCACGCCAATGCCCACATGCCGACTCACTTCATCAGTCCACTCGGCGCGCCTCGATCCGGTCCGAGGGTACCCCGAATAGCCAACTGCTCCTCACACATGCCTATTGGCCCATTAGACATATAAACCTCTCGGTCGTTTCGACCTTGATGTGGGTCTCGAACCACTCTAGGAATCTTCGAACTGAGCATGAGGACTAGTCCTGTGATGACTGCTACGATGGACGGCTAGCTAGAGATTGATTCTGTGCTTGTGATGAGCAACTAGAGGAACATGGATCTAGAGACTAACTCTGTGTGCTGTGGTGACTGCTTGTGATGAGCAATTAGCTAGAGGAACTAGTTCTCTAAGAGGACAGATGCTAACAGAAGTACGCCTAATGGAGTTTTGTACAATACATTTATTAGCCCTGAGAGACGCTTCTCAACTAACGACTGCATATAGAACGAATGTATTGTCTCTAATAGACCATCACAAGAAGCCACAACAGGTAAATGAGTCAGAAAAACGATCCAGCTGGCCTTCCGGAAACGGTCGAGTACCCACCCCTCCCAAACATTTACCGAGCGTTTGCTGCTGGGGCCTCCCCTTATGCTATTCTGACCGAAACGATCGATAACTCGATTGACTTTGTGAGACGTCAGGCATTAGATGGTGCAAAATATCCAGATTCACTCGAGGTTTCTATTGAATATGTCGTTGAGGCGGATGAGAATGCAGCAGAAAAACAAGATATTGGTGACTATTCAGCTACTAATCACCAGACACATGGCAAAATCGTTATTACGGACAACGCGGGGGGTGTCCCGCCGAATCAGCTAGCGAAATTTTTCCAACTAGGTCATACTGACGCCCCACCGGAAGGAATCGGCCGCTTCGGGGTCGGTGCGAAGCGGTTGATCGGTATCGGAGACCGGATTAAATACGAATCCCATGCGAATGGGTACCAGATTGCTGCTGGATTCGAGGTTGATGCTCGAGATCTCGAATCGCCCGACAACACAGTGTCCGATAATGAGGTATACAGCTCTGAAGTCTACGAGGTTGAGGATCTTGACGAGGGCCATACGCGGATTATTGTCGAAGACTTAAATAAAAACGCGTGGGCGAATTTACTGGGTCGGAATGAAGAAGGGGAGATCGATCGTTCGGCCTCCGATTCACTGTGGCGGCTCGGTGAAACGTACGAACATTTCTTGGCTGATGGTATTTCAGTGAGTGCCCCGACGAGTTCGGATGACCGGCAGATCGATTTCGATCTTGAATGGAGCGATCCAGAGCACGATGTCCCCGTTGAGGCACCCGAAGCGATCGAACTCAGCCGGTTGCCCTTCGATGGTCTCCACCCACGACGGTATGCACACATGCCGTTTGCGAACAGTGATGAGGTCTCTATCGAGGAGGCCCTTCGAGTGGATATCACGGTCGGGCTGATGCCCGCGTCCGATCCCGAGAACGCAGGCCTGACAGTCACGATGAACAATCGGAACGTCTTGTTCCGTGATACCGATAACGACCTCTTTTCATCTCGTTTCCTGGGTAAATTCCGCGAATCACAGGGGCATGGGCGACTCCACTGTGTAATCGAACTGTACGGTCCCGCAGAGGACATGCCGTGGTCGGATACGAAAAACGGGCTGGACGGGACTCAGGATATCACCGATCACCTCCTGAACATCGCAGAAAACGCGCTCTCGGAATACCGTCGTCAAAATTATGAAAATCTTCCAAAATGGATCCTTGCGGCGTATGGCGGTCAATGGCTATCTCGGTATGATGGCGATGTGCTCGCAGAGATACCAGACGGAGTCGAGGAAATCGACAAATCAGGCTCCAAAATCAACAGTCCGCGGTTCAATAGTAAACCCGGTGTCAGTAAGCGGAACAAGTATTATCGGCTGTACCCCGAACGCGACGAACTGATCAAAACAGTCCGACTGCATACCGAGCTTCGTATTCAGTCGCGAGAGAGTATCTCAAAGAAGGCTCTTCCTGCGTACGATCGGTATTTTGAGGTTGAACAGGCCGATTCGTCGACTGAGTTTGTCGAGGTTGAGGACGCTCCGAAGATTGACGAGTTTGAGATTCCGACGGACTCGGACGAGCCTCTTGTGCTAATCGCGAATCTCGAGGACCTCGCCGCCAGGCACGCAAACGAAGGTCGCACTCTGACCGAGGAGACGAAGGGAGTCCCCGACTGGATTCTCCCACGGTATCACGTACTGTTAGAGAATATGGGCTTATCTCCGGACAACGCCACGTCGATCGATCAATTCGATTTCCTTGACTGGCAGGCACCGCCTTCTTCCTCGGAAGGACCGAGCGACGACACTGAGACGGATGGTGCGAACTCAATCGATGGAAGTCAGACCTCGAAAGCAACGGCTGCCCCGGCTACGGGAACCCCAACAGAAAGGGATACCATAACTCGATCAGGGCGACAGACATCGAACGAACGTCAACGTCGAGTAGAAGATTTTGATAAAACTGATCAAGTTGAATTCCAGAGGACGTTCGAATCGGGAGACACGACAGGCGTTGATGTGGCGTCGTCGGATGAGCAGATACCTCCTGCCTCGACCTCACAGCCGCATCTTGACGAAAGTGATCTCTCTGAACTGCGAGAGGCGTTGGGAATGGATGACGATGCAACTGGGGATGAACTGCTTGCGGCCACGCTTGAAGCACTTGAGGAACGAGAGCATCTCCGTGAGAGTCTCCAGCAACTCAGCGAAGTAGTGAACTTGGAGAGACTGTTAGATAATCCACCGGAACTTTCCGATTCAAAGGAATAAGTCGTACTATTTCGTGTTAGTTGTCGAACGAGACCGCGAGCGCTGAAGAGAATGAACCCGCGAGGCGGTGTACTCCTTGCAAGTACACCGTAGGGTGCGCAACAATAGAGACTGAGCCTCGAGCTGGGCACGGCTCTACTCAATTTGTACTGGCTATTCACAACTCTGATAGATGAGCCGAAGTCTCTACTTAGCTCAGTTTCTCTAAAAAAGTTCCACGAATTATACGGAGGCAAAGACAGTAGCGAAGACGGTGAAGAGCGTCCCTCCCATCGAGACGCTGATCATCGTCAGCCCGTACATCACGCCTCGATAGCCCCGAGATCGTGTCTGACCAGTTGGCCCACCAGCGCCCCAGAGAGCTGCGCCAAGGGAGAAGCACGCCAACCCGAGGAACGAGAGCATCCCAGAGGCTGCTTGAGCGAGAGGGAGGAGGTCACCGGCACCTCCTGCCTCGTATGGCCATCTTGGTGGGAGAAAATTCGACCCCGCCATCACATATCCGACGAGATCGTAGAACGAACCAAGCCCAAAGATTGCAACCAGCGCAGCGCACGATCCGATCACCATCCCTCGAAATCTCGTCGAGCGACGTGTGTTTGCTCCGGCGGTCCAGTAGCCGATGATGCCCACGACCAGCGCACAGAGTGCGAGATATCTCGCGGTTAGTTCGGCAACCACATAGAGTCGAAACGCGATATCAACGAACGCAGAGACAGACGGCATATCGATGTCTCACACTTGTCTTGACTCATCATGTGTACTCTGGAAGTACGCACTGCGTACACTCTGTTATTCTCAGTCGTCTTCTGTTCGAGCCTCGAGGGCTTCCTTCGCTTGGTCACGGAGGGAATTTGGTGAGACTGTTTCGTCATCAAAAAAGTAGCGCTCAGCAGATCTACCAAGAGCCCAGGTCGTCGTGAATGCAACACTGGCAGAAACAGCAGCCCCTGCGACCGGGACAAATTCGAATAGCGTTCGAGCGACCGAACGAGCAACGAAACCAGTGACTGCGGTGCCACCCATCGCACTCACATACTCCGTTGCTGTTTCTGCTTTGATTTCCCGGCACGAGAAACCTCCAATGAGTCCAATCAACATGAACTGAAGTCCGAGCAGTACAGGAAGGTCGGCAATTGGCGTCGGGGCCCCACCAATACCACCGGCTAATGTAGCAAACCTATTCGTGGTACTACGTGAAAACTGTCGCATCAATTCTTCTCGTTTTTGTGCTTGAAAAAATTGAAGCTGGGCACTTTCTGGAAGATGGCTACCAAGCATCCATGATAACGTTCGAACGTTCCAGTAAGGTTCTTGCAACAAGAATGTAGGCACAACTCCGATGTGTTCCTCAGAATTAAACTCGTAACCGTACAGCGGTTGCGTGGACTCGAATGGTTCTTTCGATTCTTCGCCGATGACTTCGGCTACGAAATCAAGATTTCGTTTTATTTTACCTGCAACCTCTGGGTGTTCTTCTGGGGGCCACTGGTTGGGAGCAGCATGGGTATCGACTTTATTCAGACAATAGAGAACCGGTGGGAATAACGACGGTCCAAACTCTGCTCGGAGTTTCTTGACCGTGTCAAAGTCCTCTTTTCCAGCTCGGACTTGGTCGGGACTCATGACGTGAAGGATTACATCTGGGTCATACTCTTTTAGATCCTCTTTGACAAGTTCGACCGTATCTGCTGGCACATCACCGTCGGGCGAGACGCTCTCAAATAGACCACGAGAGTCGATTATGTCCCAACTTGCGTACCTTTCACCAAATGAAATATGATACGGAGTGGATTTTGGCGTCGTCGGCTCGACAGAGTCAATTTCAGCAACCTTCTTGTTCGCTAGCGCGTTTATTAATGATGACTTCCCGACACCAGATCGTCCCATAATGTACAGCACAGGCGCACGAGATTTGTCAATTAGATTTTCCATATCGGAAATTGCGGTTCCTATCGCTGTATCCATGAGATTCTTTGAACGCTCGTCGCTCATCGGAGCAGCTTCGGCGATTTGTGAGAGTTGGTCGGTGAACCCACGGAATTTCTCGGGGTCAATAGCCATATCCTTAGCCAGATGAATATCTTCAAAAATCTATTCCTCTCATTATCATCTGGGAGTTCAAGCAGCTCAGATCACTATACTCAAGCAACTCAACCCTGACGTCGATGAAAGATCCGTATCCAGAACATCGCGAAAACTCCTAGCGCAAGCCACTCAGTGAATAGCGCTACGTTCGAGACGGCATCGTTCAGATACCCGACGATCTGGATGGCTCCTACAACTATGGGCTTAGTTGAGACAGCAAGCGCCTGCGTGCTCAGGTAATACCGGTCAGTGCTCGCACGCCAATCGTCACCTTGGAACCGCGCTCGGACGATCGGGTTCGTGATTTCGGCCGTTGCGGTGCCGCTTGAATCGGTCGTCACGACTGAGGCCTGTGTCCCTTCGAGGTAGATTGAGCGGCCGCTAATTGGGGTACCGAACTCGTCGCGGAGGGAAATCTCCGCGGTACTGGCTGCGTCGTCGATGGTCACGTTGAGAACGGACCGCTCATACCGAGTGACGGTCTGCGTCGTCTCAATCGGGAAGCCCCATACGTCGATCGCCCCTACGGAGACAGATTCACCAGTCACGGTGTCGGTGCTCTTGAGGATGCCCGCGTACTGGTCGTACAGCGGACTTGGTTCCGTGTTCTCCGTCGCAACGATCGTGTCGGGTAGCGGTGTGGCCGCGACCGATCCAGTCTCGACGACGTGAGTGGTCTCCCACCAGATGTGTTGTGCCGCGGATTGTTCCGCCTGCACTTCGACTGTCGCTGGACTCATCCGGTATCGGAGCATCACTGGATACCGTGCCCCAACCGAGTGTGAGGCGTTCAGCTCAGATGTTCTCTCGCGAGTCCGTTCCTGCACGTGTGTATTCCGCGCGACTGAAAAGAACCGCCACGGAGCGGTCACGTACATCGTCTTCTCGCCGATGTGAACCTCGACGTACTCCCACCCTGCAGTGCCGGCAGCAAGACCCTGCTCACCCGTCCAGGTGACCGCGACGATGTCCTCCCCGGGTCGGTCGAAGACCCGCACGTCGATTTCGAGGTCATCAGAGTTGACCGTCTCGATTGGGACGGATCGATTGATCGTCATTGCCCGTGACTCCTGTTCGAGACGGTCCCATTCCGAGCATCGGCTGCTCGACACACCATAGTGTTTCTCCAGTTCGATCTCGATTCGCAACTGAGCGGTCATCGTATGCTCACCGACGGGGAGCGGTCGGGGCTCGGAGTCTGGCGAGGTGTGGTTGAGCGTCGTCCACTCTCCCGGTCCCCATCGCTGCATCCTGATATCGTCTGCAGTGACGTTCACCACCGAGGCGTTGGAATCGATCAGCCGGTAGTCCGCCCACCGCGTGAGTGGATACGTACTATTGCCAATCGTACAGGAGTCGGATTCCGAGTAATCGGACGGGACCTCGATACGATAGTCCCAGGGGACGTGGGTGTTCACTTGCCCGCTGTGGGTGACGTACCGACCTCGATACCAGACACCGGGAGTGACGTCGATGAATCCGACGTAGGCGTCACGGACCAGTGCGTGAGAGCCACTTCGCCAGACGAGCGATGTTGAGGCCCCGTCGACCGTGGTGAACACTTCGGTCCCGTTGTCTATCGGGACGATCGCTGTGTCCCGAGCAGTTGCCTCACTGGGTGCGAGTTCCGAATACCGGAGCAGGGAATGGACGATTTCTCGTTTCCGTTCAATGACCGTCTGATACTCGGCGGTGTGGACCAGTGCCGTCTCCGGGTTCGTGACGTTCAGCGTGTTCCCCGTCCGTTCGACCTTGGCATCGTAGATGGGGTCCCACCAGCCGTTCGGATTGCGAACTTCGACTGTATACTTGCCCTCAGAGTCTGTCGCTCGCGCGGAGTCAGCCCCGTAGATGGGGATGATTCGGAGCTCTCGCTGTCCCCACTTGCGATTCCACTCCTCGAGCGTATACCATCGATCCTGATACGGAACGGTGACTCGACCGTGGAGCCCCGTCTGATACATATCTGATTCAGTGGCGATGACGAGCGCGTCGCGGGGTCGGATGCTGTCGTCTTGGAGTTGGACAGGCTGTGTGACGACGGTCCGGTTGACCTCTCGAATAGCCCCGTTCTCGTATTCGTAGAGCAGGACCGTACTCGAACCCCTTCCAGGGTCGACGTCGTTGCTGGCAAGCACCCGAAACGTCTCGTTGTAGATTCTGTCGACGCCCGGCTCCGGTGGTGGAACTCCTCCTTCGTCGGCTGCTGCGGTGACGAGGGCGCTCGTAACACACAGGATAATCACTCCGACGGTGACGATTCGCGAGAGTCGTTCAGACTGAAAGAGCCTCCAAAAGTTACGTCGAGGGGAGACAGAATCGGAGTCACTGACTCGCCGAGGAGTGTCACCCGAGGACATAGGTCAGGAGGTCGAGGACGGCCGTCCACGCGGTTCCCACGACGAACAAGCCTCCACCTGAGAGAGTCATGCGACGTCCCCACGATCGGCGCTGCAGGCCGTGACTCCCCAGCCACGCTATCAGACCCAATAGGAACAGACAGAGGCCTGCGTACACGAACACTCGCGGGGTCCACTCTGGGAAATCAAGCATCGAGCTGAAATCGACGCTACCTTCGAGAAGAATTGTGGCTATCTGTGAACCGATGGTGGATTTCGGATTCATAGGGTAGCACCTCCAGTCCTCGATGAGGGATACGATTCCTCGTGGAGTGGTTGACGAGGACGCTCGATAACGATCATCTGCGCTGAGCGAGGACACCGGCCGACAAAACGACTCCAACATTGCGCGAGACGTACGTGTACGCAGTGCGTACTGGTGCGTAGTACGTACTTCTGGAAGTAAGAAGTCACTCTACTGGCCAGAGTAGAGAGATGAACCATCTTTCAGAACGACACGACCCGCTACTGTTCGCGGAGCGGGACGAGCTGCGCCAATGCATCAACCTGGTTTCGGTCGTGGCTGAGCTTGCCAGGTCTCGACCGAGTGCTATACTGCTGGTGAAAGATGCCTGAGATCGAGATCCAGTTCGCCAGCCCAGAGGAGTACGAGTTGCTCCGGACCATCCGCGACAAGTACGGCGTCCTCTGGCGAGGGATGCTCATTCAGGGCGCAACGCAACTCGAGGGGGCACGTCTCCCGCGAGCTCTCTCGCCGCACCACGAGCGATCCACTGACTCGTGTACCGCGGATCGAGGAGCCGGTGAGCCAATCTTTCAGGTGACCGATGATGCGGCTGATGAGACCAAGTCTGTAACCTATCAGAGACGGCTCTCGGTGGATGAAGACGAGTCGAGTGGACCGGTCGACCACGGCGAGACGTCGTCTGAAGACGGACGAACAGACTTCGATCTGAGTACGTCACGGAGCCAAGACCGCGATCTGGCCCCTAACTACGGAGATATCGACCCAGCATCTGATCCCGGACACCGGTGGGTGCTTGAGTGATTATGAAGTCCACACGTATCGAAATCAACGACGACGACCAATTCGCCGTTCTCGAAGCGATTCGGACGTATTACGGCGTCAACTGGCGAGGGATGCTGATTCAGGGCGCTGAACGGCTCGAAGCCGGCCGGGTGTTTCCAAGCGAATTGGAATGCGACGCTCACGGGGAGGACAAGTGAATGCCTGACCCGGTTCCGGTCGCGAGCAACCTGCTGGAATCGAAATTCCTCGGGTTCTCCGTCCGTCGCCTCGCCGAGTCGATGGCCTTCCCCGTCGCTCCCTGCGCACTCCTCTACACCATCGGGTTCCCGATTCTGGTCACGTTTCCCCTGTTCGTGATCGGTGTCGGCGTCGGCGCGCTGATATTCGTGAAGACACCGCCCGGTCAGCGTCCGCTCCGGTACGCACACGCGGTCGTTCGGTACCGCTCCAGCAGCAACGTCTACGTCTGGACGCCGTCGACAGCGCTCGAACACGGCCTCACACACGGGGCCCGTCAGGACGTCTGGCTTACCCAGCCTCCGCATCCAGGCCTCGCGTCCCCCACTCAGATCACGCATCGATCTCAGCCGGGAGCAACACCTCCTCGAGAGAAACGGAGGCCCGGTGATGGAGTCTAACCGACGGTCGACGCTCAACCTCGTGAACTTCGAGAACGTACGTGACGGTGGTATCATCGAGACGCCGACCGCTTACGCGATGCTCGTCGAAATCGAGCCGCGCGAATGGCTCACGCTTTCGGAGGAACGCCGGTCGGGCGTGTACATCTCGTTCCTGACGTTCCTGCGCGGTCTGCAGTTCCCGACGCAGTTCCTAACGATGACGACAGAATTCGACGGCGAGCGATACTTCGCGCAGTTCGTCGGCCCCGATGCTCCTAATGCACCTAGCGGTGAGAGCACTCGAATTTCGGACTCCGAGCCGATGTCGGAACCGGACGAATCCCCTGCCGGCGAAGCAATCTCGGCAACCGACGGTGGAATCGCCACTACCACGGACGCTGTCGCGGACTCACCCCTGTTGGAGTACGGACGACTGGCCCACGCCGAGTGGCTGTCTCAAACGCTCTCGATGGCGAACGTGCGCGACCGACGGTTCTTCGTCGCAGTCGCCGTCCGGAAGGGCGAGAACGATACCGACGATGGAAGCCCGTTCGACGTGATTCGAGATGCACTCCCCATCTCACGGGGTCGGACCGTCGACACCGAGGACTTCTATCTGGACGAAGTGTGGGCGCGTGCACAACGCGTTGCCTCTCAACTCCCCCGCACGCAGGTCGAGACGACGATTCTCGACTCACGTGAAGCTGTCCTTGACGTCCTGTATCGGGTCTACCGTGGACACGAACCGCCGATTTCGTTTACTCACGGGATGCTGACTCGTGCAGACGAATCGGTCCTGACCAACCCACGTACCGGTGAGGACCTCGACTTAGACGGCGTCTTCGAGGCGGCTGACCATCAAGATGACGTCGATCAGGAGACCAAATCCGAACCAAGGCCCGATAATATCGGGGGACTCCCCTATGATGGCCGGGTCGAAGCCGAATATATCGAGACTGTCGACCGCTCACAGATCCTGCAGTGGTACGTCCGCAACGTCGGACCCATCGGGAGCAGCGATCGGTATCACTCACCAGGCTCAGTGTACTTCGGAACTGCCGCGTTCGTCGTGAGTCTCCTGTGTGCGATTGCTGCAGTCGGATTGTTCCTCGGAAGTGGGCCAGGTACCCAGTCGACAAACGCATCGTGGCTGGTGCTGCGCGAACTCTCGTTCGGGCTCGCTGCCGGTAGTTTGCCGCTGTTCCTTCTCAGTCTCGTCATCCTCCTCCCGTCGAATTGGGTGGCGAAACTCCTGGGTCTCGTGGGAGCTACCATCACGGGAGCGGCTATCGTCCTGTTTCAGGACGCCTACCCTGACCGGTGGACGACATTACCGACCGACCAGACGGCGGTCGTCGTCGTGGTGTACGCGCTCGGCGTGTTCGTACTCGTCGCTGCGGTCGCGTTGGCTGTCCGGTCACGACGCAGCATCCTCAACGCAGTCGACGACTCGGTCGACGAGGGCCGGTACGTCGACGAATATAACCCCGGACTCACGGAGGCGACCGATGTCTGACCACGGCGTTTCTGTCCAGTTTCGTAACCGACTATTCCGTTTGGAGGTATCCCGATGATTTCCCGACTCACACGTGCCTTCCGGACTAACGCCTCAGAAGACGGACTCGAATACGTCCCCATCGACGGACTGACCGGCGAGGAGACACAGCACGCAATCGACTATCTGCATCTCCTCGACCGTGAGACGACGACGGCCAACATCGAGTGGGCCGCTTACCAACTCCAGGCCGACGAGGTCGGGCTCGCGAACGCGATGGAGACGCTCGAAGAACGGGGCGAACTCGACAAACGGGTGATCGCGCCTCGGCTCGTCGAAGATCATCCACAGTTCCAGATCCGTGACGATACCGTCTCACAGATCCTGACCGTGACTTCACTTCCGCGGAAGGTCGGACTCGGCTGGCTGGTCCCACTCACGCTCGCGGACGTCGACCTCAGGTTGACGTTCCACGTCCAACCGCGGGAACCGAAGGACGTCCGTCGTCAACTCCAGAAGCGCTACACACAGGCGGTGACGTCGCTCGCGCTGAAACAGAAGCGTGGGCGGACAGACACGTACCAAGACCAACTCGACCGTGAGGACCTCGAACGCCTCCTCCAGCGGACGATCCGGGGCACCACGAAGCTGTACGACGTTGCGATTTACCTCGAACTGGTTGCCGACTCCCGAGAGGATTTAGAAGGAATGCTCGATCGGATTCAGGCGATCCTCGCCGAGCAGGACGTCGAACTGAGTCCGGTGAAGCACCAGCAACTCGAAGCGATGGATGCTATCGCCCCGGTCGTGACCGACCCCATCGACAACACGCACCCGATCCAACTCGAAGCACTCGGAACCTTCTTCAATCTCGTCGAACCGTCGATTTACGACCCAGAAGGAGTCCTCTTCGGCTTCGACGACACGAAGCGGCCGGTCATTCTGAACCGCTACGCGCTGTCGGGACACTCGATGGCAATCTCTGGGAAGACAGGATCGGGTAAGAGCTACTTCCGGAAACTGGAGATCTACCGCCGACTGCTCGCAGATCCAAACGTTCAGTGTATCCTGTTCGACCCGGCTGGCGATGACTACCCGCGGTTCGCACGGTCGCTCGGCGGTGAGGTGATCCGCTTCGGCGGCGACTACACGGTGAACCCACTGGACATCTCACCGCCCGCAGATGCCGAGTCTCAAGGTGGAGACGACACGTACGCGCTCACGATCCGATCGGTTATCGAGATGCTTCACACCCACTTCGACCAGCGTGACGGGATGTCCGCGGGCGAGGAGGGGATTCTCATTCAGGCGGCCCACTACGCGTACATCTCGAAGGGAATCGTTTTGGGTGACTACGAGACGTATGGACGAGAATCACCGACACTGGACGACCTCATCAGAGGTGTCCACGTGATCGCTGCCGGTGGGCTCGAAGCCGCGCTTGAAAACGAGATCATCGACGAAGCGGAGTTCGAACTGTTCCAGTCGCATGGCGTGGCTGGCGTTCAATCGGAGGCTGAAGCGAGGAGAACCAGCGATGGTCGAATCTCCATCTCGGATACGATCGTCACGCCGACGGAGCACCACCAAGAGCTAGCGCGGAACTTGCAGCCGAAGTTCGAGTCGTTCAAACCCGGTGGCATCAACCACAACCTGAACGGGCAGACGAACCTCGACCTCTCCTCGCGGCTCGTGGTGATGGACATGAGTTCGTTCGCCGACACAGGAGAGATGCCACTCATCCTTCACGCGATGCTCTCGTGGGCGTACCTCGAAGCCAAGCGCTCTCCGTACAAGGTAGACGTCACGTTCGACGAGGCGCACTATCTGCTTGGAAGACCTGCTGCACGGGATCTCATCAACCTCTATATCAGACACGCTCGTCACTACGAGGCTGGCCTGACGCTCATGAGTCAGACGGCCCATGAGTTCGTGCGGACGAACGAGCGCCGCGAGGTCTACGAGAACTGTGACGTGAAGTGCCTGTTCTACGCCGAGTCCGTCTCCGACGACACGAAGGAGTATTACGGGCTCTCGACCGACGAGATTCGATTCATCCAGTCGGCCGCCCGCGGGCAGGATTCGGACTACTCGGAGTGCCTGCTCGCGACGAGTGTCCACGGACGACGGCGGCTCGAAATCCGCAGTGGTCCTTTCGAGCATTACGTCCTCGACGATTCGCTTGACCCGTGGGAGTGGCTCGCCGAGGTGGAAGGGGTCGAGCCCCGACCTGAACAGGTTGGTGATGTGCTCCCGGACGACCTCGAACTCACCGACCTCCCGCACGTGATGAACCGGGATATGGATCTCGAGATGGCGATGCGAGAGAATCCCGAAGGCGGGGTTCATGTCGACCGGGAGGCGGTTGATGAGGGTCCCGTGGGTATCGATTCGATGTCGGGTGAGCTGTCATCTCAGGAGGACGGAGTCTGATGGCGGTTTCACGTCTGAACCACCCCTCCTCTGCAGGAAGAGTCGAATCTCTATTTCGGATGGTCTGGATGACGGGTGAGCGTCGTGGCTGATCTCCTAGACCTCGGTTGGCTCCCTGACGCAATCGTCCGGGCAATCGTCGAATTTCTCCGATCGCTGTTGGTCGGCGCGATGAACGGGATGTTCAATTTCGGACTGAAGCCGCTCCTTACGATCAACCCGGCCATCATGACCGATGCCGAGATGGTCGCTGCCTGGGACAGCGTCTTCGAGCTCTCGATTGCCCTGCTCCCGATTCTCATCGCGGCGGGGCTGATCGTGATGCCGTTCAGCGAAGATCAGGAGGGGACGCTCTGGCACATGGTCGCCCGAATCGTGGCGGTCGTCGTGTTCATCGCGATCTCGAAACCGCTGTTCGCGTTCATGATCGAGGCGTCGAACGGCGTGACCAACGCCCTCGCTCCGGCGACGTTCAAACTCGCGTTCGACGCCGACCTCGGCGGGAGTTGGGGGTCGACACTCGGGACGGGCATTCAGCTCATCGCGCTCGCTGTGGCGGTGCCGTTGATGTTGATCGCGACGATCCTTGCGTCGCTCCTCTTGGTCCTCAGGCAGTTCCTCGTCGTCACGGTCGCCGTGGGTGCGCCCTTCTTCGCCGTCCTCTGGTACGCGAACTGGGGACCGATGAAGGCGATCAGCAACTTCGCGTCGACGTGGCTCCGGATGGGAATCTATGCGCTACTCGTTGGGCCGATCATCGCGCTCGTGATGCGAGTGTTCGACGTAATCGCGACCGGTGGGATTGCAGTCTCCGGAGATATCGCGTCCTTCTACACGGCCTCGGCGCTGGCGTTGATATTCCCGATCATCCTGTTCGTCGTGGTCTGGAAGACGATCGGCTGGGCAGGCCAGCCACTCGGCGTCGACGCTGCGTTCACGATGACCGTCGCCGCTGCGATCGCTGCGACGGGAGTCGGTGCGGTCGCTGTCGGTGCTGGGGCAGGGTCAGGTGCGGTGAGCAGCGCATCGAGTTCGTCAGGTGGGGGAGGTAGCGGCTCTACTGGTGGGCTCGGCAGTGGTGGTGGCGGGTCGTCGAGTGGCACTGCGACCGATCCATCTGCCGGAACAGCCAACTCGAGCGTCGGTGGGACGATGCGAAACAGTATCTCAGACGCACTCAGTGCACGAGAGCCACCTACTGAAGAGAGCGTGGATACGGCACCGGGGGCTCTTTCGATCAATAATGACTCCACACGGCGGAAGACGGCAGGTGTTCCTGGCGTTCAGACAGCCAGAACGACTGCGAGTAGGTCTAGTGCGGCAATGAAGAAATTGGGATCTAAAGTGAAGGGCGCTGGAGTGATTGGTGCTCGGAAAGCAGTTGGATCTGAGAGTATTGATGCACATCGGAGAACGATTTCTCAGAAGATGGACGCTGCCGCCGAGGCTGATGCGAATCACGATTTCTTGACTGAAGCGTACCAGAATGGTGAGTTCGATGTCGCCGAGGCTGCTGACCGCGAAATACTAACCGGCTCTGAGCGACCTGCAAAGGGGCTCTCGACTGTCGTTTCAGATGCTGAGGGGAATGCAATCTACGAAACCGTCACGGGTGAGAAGGCGATGATAAATCTCAACGACAGAGCACAGCAGCTCGGGGAAGAGGCACACACACTCAGAGAGGACGCTTCGAAATCGGCTCGAAGCATTGACCGGATCAGAACGGCCCAAGCTGCCGCGAAGACTCCAGGTCGAGTTGCTGTTTCGACCGGCAGGTTTGGCAAGCGGGTTGGGAGAGCTGGGGTTCAAACGGGGACAGCGAGCGGAATTATCTTCGCCGGTGCGATGACTCGAAGCCCGTACGCAGCCCATCAAATTGGCAAGCGGGGCGGGAAACACCTCATCGGCCCCGGGACAAGCCCCCAGCTGGACGACTCCTCCGACGATCCCGACATCGACTGGTCGACCCAGCGCGATGGCCCTGGACAAGCCATGGATCCTCCCTGGGATGACGATGCTGGGGGAGAGGCATCCGAGACCATGTGAATTTCTCCGAGAAGCTCCAGCGTCGGTTTGTTCACCTGAGCCGACTCTCAGGGCGAGACGTTATATCTCAGTACCGGCATGAAACGAATGTAGACCATCGCGAGCGAGTCTATCATCGCCGTTCTCGATGGCTGGAATCCGCGGCTCGCATGACCAAACATCCTGGCGTGACTCGATTGCGCCGACCGCTACGCTCGCCCCATCACGGACTCTTGGAGGTCTTCCTTCGGGTGATACGATGAGCCTTCTCGACACTGCGCTCGCTGTCATCGCTTTCCTTGGATTCTTCGCCATAGTGGAGTACGCGACTTACCAGGTCATGCAACGAGAACACCGGAAGCGGGACATCTACCGGTTGTTTTTCATGCTCGGGTGGACCGGGCTGGCGTTCGCTCACATGTGGGTGATCGCACCCTTCCTCAATCTACCTCCAACAGCCGCAGTTGGACTGGGATTTGGTCTTCTCTTCGTGTTCATCGCAGGCAGCCTCGGTGTCCCGGGTCTGAAATCGGTAGGGGGAATTGGACTGTATCCATTCGCACAGGTGTACGAACTGTTCGTGGTGCTGTTGCTCCTTGCTGAGGGCGTGACGATGGCTGCTTCCCTTGTACCGATCTCGCAGCTGGGTTTCTTGACCAACGTCAGTCCGAGTAGTCCGCAAATCCAAGCGGCACTCGGACTGGGAATCGCGGCGTCGTTCGTCGCGCTGACGTTCTACGACCCACGAGGAGAGAACGGCTATTATTACGCTACTGGAGAGTACTACCAACCGTCTGTCGA
Source organism: Salinigranum marinum (assembly GCF_024228675.1). Lineage (NCBI taxonomy): Archaea > Methanobacteriati > Methanobacteriota > Halobacteria > Halobacteriales > Haloferacaceae > Salinigranum > Salinigranum marinum. The sequence continues at coordinate 94,073 of NZ_CP100464.1, forward strand.
TTACGAGAAGCTTCGCGAGATTATGGATGATGGACGAACGGAATCTGATGATTCAGTGACTCAGGTGGCTAATTCGGAATCCCCTAAGAAAATTACTGATACGAGCCCTCCGGAAGCTTCACGAACACCAGCGAAAGCGCCCGACAATCCGGAGTTCCAGTACGACTGGACACGCTCTAACGTCGGCTTCGACGACATCGGCGGCTACTACGATATCAAGGAACGACTCGCAGAGGAGGTTCTCCAACCAGTGCGAGCCGAAGCACGCGGTGACGACCGTTACGATCGCTTCGGCGTCGCTCCATCGCGTGGACTGCTCTTCTACGGCCCACCAGGGACCGGGAAGACTCTGTTCGCACGGGCACTCGCTGGCGAACTCGACGTCCCGTTCGTCGAACTTGGACCAGCGGACGTGACCAGTAAATGGATCAACGAGGGGCCTCAGCGGGTTCGTCAACTGTTCGAGGAGGCAGCGTCGATAGGTCCCTGCGTCATCTTTCTCGACGAGGCCGAGCATCTCTTCGGCGGCCGTGACGTCGGTGCTGGCAGCGCACACGCTGAGGACCGGAAGATCACCAGCGAACTGCTCGTTCACCTCACGGCTGCGGACCGAACAGCAATCGTCGTCGGGGCGACGAACCGACCGGAAGACATCGACCCAGCTATTCTTCGACCGGGTAGATTGGCCACACATGTCGAGATTGCGCACCCTGGAGAGGAGAGCCGTCATGCCATATTCCAGGCGAAACTAGGGGGGGTTCCACACGAACTCTCAGGGGACGACATGGCACTACTGGCGACCCGGACGGAAGGGTTCAGTGGTGCCGATATTGAGGACGTGGTTGGGAAAGCAAAACGAAGTGCAGCGAAGCGTGATGCATCGGTGATTTCACTCCAAGACTTCCCGAATACCGACGAACTTGCAACGTTTGCGAAGCGTTCTCTCACGATGGAATCGGCGGAGTGGAAGCCGGAGGAGAAGGAACAGACCTCATCGTCCACCGAGAATCAGTTCGATGATGATTCCACCGTCGGGTTTCAATAAACCATAGTGAGTCGGTACAAAATCGAACATCGAAATGTTACCCCACACTCCACACTGTGGGGGTAATTAGAGAACGTTCAATCTAATCCGATTTCACGCGCAGTTAGTGTCGCGGAGAGGACGGTTGAGGAGTTCGTGAATTGTTCTTCCGATAAAAGTCATTTTACACCAATTCACGGACTTCCCACTTGGAGAGCCGCCGTCGGCCCCAACTAACCCCTCAAAGGAATCTCGATGAGTACTACACCGGACGAGGAGCGTTTTCGTACCGTTCGATTTCGGGGGTTTTCTCGACGCGAGCGTAGATCTCTCGAAGCGTATCCTCGGCACGAAGCAGTTTGTGCTCCTCGAGGAACCGTCGACCGAACTCGCTGAGCCCGTAGAATTTGTAGGGGAGGTCGTTCCGCCGTCGATCATCGGGAAGAAGAACCTCTTCGACGATGCCGATATCGACGAGTCGCTCGAGGTGCTGGCGAATCGTTGTCTGACTCTTGCTCGGGTTAACGTAGTCTAGTTCCTTCAGCGTCGGCAGTCCCGACGGGTGCCCGAGGATGTCCTGAATGAGCGAGAACCGTGTCTCTTGCGTGACGACGTTGAGGCGCTCACGAACGGAGTCGAGTTCGCTCGGGGTCTGGTCGGGAGTGCTCATAACCGGTGGTTTGTTCGGTTCGCTCTAAGGCGTTTCGCTGAAATACGAATCAGTTGGAGACGATATGCTTACTGCATCAGTCGTCACATCGAAGCACGGAGGTCGGGGTAGCATCGGATATATGAGTGAGGACTCGATCACAGTCGAGGAACTTGCCGAGAGAGCCGACGAGTACCTCCACGAGACCTCACTGACGCCCGAGGAGTACGAGGCACTCAAACACAGCGTCGCAGAACTAGCTCCAATCTTCTCGACCGATTGGGCCTACTTCATCCTCGGGAGCTATGGGCAGTCGGAGATCCGACGACTGCAGCTCGTCAAAGACCGACTCAACCGACGCCTCGACGCGTACGCCTTCCTGATTTTCGACTTCTCGCCGACTACACCGACTTCATCGTCGGTGTCGCGGAGCACTCTCGGGGAGGGTTCCTCGTCGAGCAGGGGTACTTCACCGCTCTCGAACCGTACTTCGCGAAGACGCACGTCCTCAACCGCGAGTATGCAGCCCTCGATGCAGAGGCGATCGACACGGACGTCGACGTCGACAACCCGTACAGCGGGATGCAGACCTCGATCTTCGAGATGCTCGACGAGGTCGGTCGGGTCTGTCAGTGGACCACCGAGGACAACCTTGTCGACTGTGCAGAAGACCTTCCGTGAATCGAGAGCATGAGATCACCAGTTACGGCTGAAAGTCTAATATCGAATATTCAACCTCGAGAGTCTGAAGAGGATGTCGTCGGGGGTACTCACCGTTGATGATCGGCTGCAGGGCCGCTTCGTACTCCTCGATCTCGCTGTCTCGTCCGACGATGTCGTCTGGAACGTACTCGACTTTGAGTGTCACTGAAGTTCGTGAGGTTCGTGCATTCTCTACTGGGCGACGATTCAACAACTCGGCTGGGTTGTTGCTCTGAGTCAGACATACATTCTCCACGTGAGCCCTTGGAATGCTCCTGCAGAGTTTCAGTAGGTGAAAAACATCCCTCCCCTACACGATAGCCTTCGGTAGTATTCCCAACTTACCTCCGCTGTGCTGCACTCGCATGAGTATCCAGACAGTGGCAAACAGTTTTCCAACACGATGGCTGATTCATAATACATTCATCAAATGCGATAATTATATGCCAGCTAGTTGCATATATTAGTGTGTATGGGTAACAGACGACGAAGAGACAAGGCTCACGATATCGGTGACTCGATGCCTGGAACCGAAGGTCACAGTGAGGGAACCTTCCATGACCGTTATGACACGCAGACGTTCGATCCTTCTGAAGACGACGTAATGTCAGAGGCAGAAGTTGAGGCGTATCTCGATCAGTCCTCGAAGAAGGAGAAACAGCGCTCGAAAAACACCAAGCGACAGCGTGAGTAGCCTACCGCTGCTCGAGTTGTGACCGCGAAACCCTTTTCATCAGCTCATTGGTCTCGAGATGTTCCCTCAATGCGGCATAGACGTCAGCACAACTCTCGGCGTCGCTTCGGTGGGGAGATCGTGTTGAAAGTGTCTCCCAGTTTCCAATAAGGACACAGCGACGCCGAGCCCGTGTGAGTGCGACGTTCAACCGACGTGGGCCCTCATCGGGGAACTCAAGGAACCCCGAATTGCCGTCCTCATTACTCCGAACAAAGGACACAATTATTGCCTCACGCTCACCGCCTTGGAAGGAGTCAACCGTATCGACAGTCGTTCGATGTATGCCCTCGATATCGAGCCGCTCCAATGCACTCTTGACGGTCCCTTTCTGCGCTGCGTACGCCGTAATGACACCGATATCACTAGGTTTGACACCACTTTGCACGAGTAATTTCACATGATCTGCGACGAGTTGCGCCTCAGTGGGGTTCTGCCTTGATTTTGTCTCCTTATCCCAGACTTCGCGACCGTCGATATCGACGCCCATCAAGGGTGTCAATCCGTCAATTCGCCAGTCTCTGTTTCGCTCCCCATGTTCGAGGATGCCATCATAGAACGCCTTGTTGGGGAATGTGGCGATCGCCTCGTTCATCCGGTACTGTCGACGAAGCAGGACGGCGATGTCGTCGTCATAAACATCGAGTAGATGCTCGAACAGTGAGATATGCATCGCCTCCTCCTTCGAGTGCTCATCAGCACAGTACGGTGGTAGCTGCTTGTGGTCTCCCGCGAGGATGATTTTGTTTGCTGCATTGACCACGATAGCCGTCGATGGACGACTGGCCTGTGTAGCTTCGTCGACGATGGCGACGTCGAACTCATTTCGATCGAAACGGGCTGCACCGCTGGTCGTTGAAGCAACCACCTGTGCGAAATCAATATTCTCACCGACGTATTCTCGTTTGACCACTGAATTCCGTGAATTCGAACCAACACGAGCGATCCGAAATACCGGATCCTCCGAGTCTTCGGGTGGTTGAGCGAGTGCATGGAGCGTTCCTTCCTCTGGGTCATCGATGGTACTGTCGCCCACAAGGAGGTTGTCCACAGCTTGATTCGAATGAGCTGTCACGAGCACTCGCTCACCACTGTCAACGGTATGTTTGATGACAGCCGTTAAGGTCCTCGTCTTACCGGTTCCTGGCGGTCCGTGAATACAGAGGAGGTCCTCCGCCGCATCTGCCCAGTTAAGAGCTGTTTGCTGCCATTTATTCAGCGAAATTTCAGGGGTGATGGTGTTGAACGCAGTCCGTTTAAACCGTGGTGATCGATCGCCAGTCAGAAGACCTCGTTTGATCTTCGTGGCTTGGAGTTGCTTCAGCGCCGTCAGACGGCGTTCATAGGGGACAGGATTCAACAGTGCAAACGCCCAGAGCACTTCCGACTCGGAGTCAAACGCACGCTTGACCGCGCTTTGATTATCGGTCGTCGACCAATCGATATTGAAGCCGATCTCGTTACCTGCGGTGAACACGACACGGGCTTCAAGGGGGAATCCTGCGTGGCGGGTATCCGAATCAAGGATCACATCTGTCTTCGGATAGATACCGTAGTCCGCGGTGATATCAACGTTCTCAGCATCATTCCTATCGTCACTCACGTCTTTTTGACAGACGTACAGCGTGCCATGTTCGCGAGAGGGCTGAGTTCCGATCGGAACCAGACCGGAGACCGCTTGATTGCGACGTTCGAGTTGATACCGGTCGTTGTCGGTGAACGTTTCCCAACCCGCTTCTCGCTCGGTCTCCCGTTCAGTCTCGACAAATGCATACATCTCATCGAACCAAGCATTCTGCTCACTCTGGGGGATCGGGGTCGTCGCCCTTACCAAGGGCGGAGGAAGCGGTGTGTCTGCGTCTGGTACCTGGGGTGGCTGCGCCGGGGGGTGATCTGGATGCCAAAAACGCATCCGTTTCGAGAGATATGTCTGTTCAATCTCTTTGACAGCAGACGACCGTAGTTTTCGAAATATTTTGCAATGATATGAGACGCTGGGAGATTCTTCGATGGTAGAATACAACACATATTCACCGGTTGGCATTGGATCATCGGCTCCGTGAAGCGGGATAACGTAGTGGGAGTTGTACTCAGGATGTTCGAGGTGAGAATACTGACTGAAGAACTCTCCGATCTCCTCAACGGAAACCGGAATGTCCGTCTCCCACTCTTTGCGAACTTGGTATTGTCCTTGATTAATCTCCAGTAGAGACATCGCAGCGGGATCTGTACTCTCGGCGATCGTCTGGACCCACTCCTTCACAGAACGAATGTCAAAACGTGTAAGCATATAGGTTGTCCATTTGTACATTCTTACAAATTATAATATTTGCTACTGAATTCACTGACATAATAGCTTCCTTCATACGGATAATGAGGAGAGTGGAATTTCGCACTGGTTCTATATCTTCTAAATGAATCCATTATTCGACGTGGGAGTAGTTGGAGGCGATAGTCGATGATACCCCTCTGCCTTGGCAAGTGCGAGATAGGCAGCGTCGATATCGCATCCGGAGAGATGGACGTAGCGGGCAGGTACCTTCGAGCCCTGGACCCAGCCAAACCAGCCACAGAGTTGCGCTTCAGTTAGCCAGTTCGCGAGTTGTGTGGCGCGGCTGTGCCTGAAGTGATGTGGATTCACTGGCTTCTCGATACCAGCTCGTTTGCGGGCACGTTCGAGAAGGCGAAGCCGGATGTAGTTATATCCGATCTGTTCATCCGGAGTTCCTTGGTCGACCTTGCACCAGAGGGGTTGCTGTGAGCGCGGATCTGGATGGGTTTCGAGCCATCGAGTGACATGAGGTTCGGATTCGATAAGCAGGAGACGTCTCGCCCCAGTCTTCCCCATGACGACGACACGCTTCCCGATGAGTCCGTCTTCGATATCTCCGACACGAAGATCGATGAATTCGCCTATTCGAGCACCCGTTTCCCAAAGGACAGCAATAAATGCTCGATCTCGATCGTTCACACAATGCTCAATCATAGCAGCGACATCGTCTGGCGTAAGCAGATGCCGCGGGAGTAGTCGGCGATAGGATTCGGGCCCCCGTCGAATCCACTTCGTCTCTTCAGGATCCTCACCATCGTTGAGCCACCGATAGAACTGCTTGAGACCCTGCTTATAATCCCCAATCGTGGACTGTTCGGATCCACGGATATGGAACCATTCTACGAGGTTCTCGATATCAGTGCGATCAAGCTGATCGAATCGGTCGTCTCCGAGATGTTCCGCGATAACTTTGAGATGAGCAGTAAGTTTCTGACGCCGCGCAGCTCCGATTCCAGTGAGCAGGCAAGCGCGGTGATACTCTCCAATCAAGCGTTTATTGACTTCATGGATCTTCGGAGATCGTTCAATACTTTGCAATATCCGTGCCACACAGGCATCATAGTCCATTGTCGGCATGACAGCCTACAAGATATGCGCTGTGGCTATCTCAATAATCGAGGTTCCGTTTTAGGGCCGCGACTGATCCACTACTGAACAGCAACTATAGAGAAATAAACGACGAGAGAGACTGAGGAGAGCGTTCACACATCGAGACTGGTGAGTAATACTCGGCGTAACCTCAAGTTACCCCACAAATTCATGTATTATGGATTCGTGGGGTAACTATGAACGAGGAGCCACCTGAGAAACCACCGGCACCAGACCTACCGAAGTATCTTCGTGAACCACTCGAGAAACAGTCACCAGAGCGGCTGGAGACGGTTGCGACATACGCGACCGAGCTCGCCGAGTGGAAACGACACCAACGCCAGCAAGAACTCGAACGGCGACGAGCGGAGGACGAGGTTGACGATGAAGAACTCCAGAAACTCGAGGACTGCGGGATCTCTACAGATCCAGAGGAGTACGAGGACGTCCCGAGTAGCGGAGCGTACATCACGATCAAAACGACCAAACAGACGGCCGAAAAATCGTACCGGTACCTGTACTGGCAGTGGCGGGAGGGAGACACGTGGAAAAACGAGTACATCGCACCAGTTAACCCGAAACAATAAGCCACGGAGGAAGCACAACCGACTCATCGACCGGGAGATCAACAGCTAAGAGATCTACCAACGAATCATGGCTGGCATCACATCGATACAGGGGTCTGTTTTGATTGGCAGACGGTGTGGCGAACACATCGATACAGGGGTGTATTAGAGATCTCGACACTGCCCCTGAACACTTCGATAGAGGGGTGTGTCGTGTCGCACTGTTTACCCGAAAACACATCGATAGAGGGGTGTTCTTGACGAGCCGAGGAGGTACAATCGCGTTTTCCGTATTCATCGAACTCGTTTCTGACTTGAAGTAGATCGCTCGAAATTCAGAGATAGAACTCGATTGGAGGCGAATCACACATCGATAGAGGAGTGTGACGCGCGTCTGACAGAGAGCGGACAGTCATCAAATACCGAAACGATAGCAATCGCTCCTTCACATCGGGAGAGAAATCCATGTAGTGGATCCCATCCGGATGATCCACACGTACAAAAAGAATCTTCTTACATCGCGTTCCGGATCTGGGCCTTGACGACGCTTTCTATCTCCGACTGTGAAACCGTGTCGATCCGAGAGTCTTCGCGAAGCGTTTCGAGAATCGTCTCGGGTCGTTCTGCGAACCGGAACTCGAGGAACATGCCCGAGCTGGGACCGTGGCTGCGACGCTCGAATTCAACAAGCGAGTACGTCGTCAGCTCCTTCATTTTGTTGACATATGTCTCTTGGTGGTACTGATCGGCGTCGATGGCGTCGGTGAGGAATTGGTACACTCTGTACCCAGTGGTACTTCGGGCTGTACTGTCGGAGGTCTGAGCGGCGACCGCCGCGGTCGCGAAGAGGCAGAGTTTCTTTTGCGTACTGATGCCCCGAACTACCTCGAGGACGCGGTTCTTTTCGACTTTGTCCTGTGCTTTTCGGACGTGGATTTCTCGGATACGGTCGTTTCCTTCGCGTTCAGCGAGTTCGCCAGCCACTCGCATCAGGTCGATTGCCTTTCGGGCGTCACCATGCGTCTGAGCTGCAAACGCCGATGCGAGCGGTATCACGTCATCTTCGAGAACATCCTCGAAGAACGCGTCCTGGCGACGGCGCAGGATCGCCTGGAGTTGATTCGCGTCATAGTCATCGAAGTGGACGTCCTCGGGAGTGAACGAACTCAGCGCGCGGCTTCCGACCGATTCCATCATTTTCGTGTCGTTGGAAATAGCGACGACGGAGATGTGAGCGCTGAGATCATCGTTGGCGCCGGCTCGCGAGAGCTGGTAGAGAAGTCTCGAAAAGGCTGGTTCTTTCTTATCGCGACGGCCAACGAGCATATCGAGTTCGTCGAGCACGAACACCGCCGAGTCGAAGTTCTCGTTGACGATCCGGTAGAGTTCGTCCCACTTCTCCTTGGTCGCCACCCCGTGTTTGGGGACTTCGACCTCGACGCCGGCCTCGTTGGCAGCTTGTTTCGCGAGTTCGTACACGGCGACTCCCAGCGTGTCGAGGTCCTGGCAGTTCACCTCGATGGTGCCAAAGCGGATATCTCGAGTTTCACAGATGCGGCTGATGTTGTGACAGACGGCCTTCGTGATGAGTGACTTTCCAGTCCCCGACGGACCGTACAAGAAGAGGTTCGGGGGTTTGTTGTCTCCGAGAGCCACACGGAGCATCTTGGTCACCTCTTGCAGTTGGTCGTCACGACCAACGATTCGGTCCTCTTCGACGACGTGTGTCGGGTCGAGAAGGGCTCGTTCGCGGATGAGGCGGTTCTGTTCGTCGAATTCGAGCAACATATCCTCGATCGACTGTGACCCCTCCCCGGAGCTGTCTCGCTCCGGTCGTTCGGAGCTGTCATCATCAACTTCCGAAAACTCGTCCCCGACCTCAGCCTCGTGATCGGTACCCGCCGACGAGAGATCGGCCTGCGTCGTCTGCTCGTCCTCCGTCGAATCCCCCTCTTGAGAAGATCCCTCGGAGTCTTCGGTAGCCATGTCACGAACCTTACTCGCATGGGACAAAAGTGTTCCCCACCCCTATCGATGTGTGAATGGGAGAATTAATCCCGTCTAACGACAGTCTGACGGCTTTCTCGGTCGGTCTTAGTCGGTCATCCCGCCACGGGTGACGAAGTGTTATGGAGAGATTCCGCCTCGAAGAGACAGACACCCCTCTATCGATGTGTTCGATGTCTCGAAGGGGTGGGGGGTAATCGAGGATCGCGACCGTCTCGGGAGAGCTATGACAACCCACGAGAGGCCCGGAATCACGGGGATAACGCCACGATAGGACGGATTTGGAGAGTTCCATCAGGCGGTGAAAGCAGCGTCCTTCCTCTTCTTCTTCTAGCTTGCTAGAACAAACACTCACACACACCTCTATCGATGTGTTCGATGTGTTCTCGACACTCTCAGTTGTGTCCTCTTTACGAGGACGGGTTCGTGCACCGCTTCCGTCTTCTCTCTGACGTGGGGAAGTGTCGGATCCGGGTGTCTCACGGGCTATCGCGGCTGCCTATACCTGTGGATCATTTCGACCCTGCTCGATTGGTTACCCTACCCCTCCGCGTGAACAGATAGAACACATCGATAGAGGGGTGTCTGTGTCAGCAGGAACACGACGACGGTGTGGGATCAGTCCGTGTATCGAGTCCAATGACTCGGTGGGGAGTGGACTCAACCCGAAGCTTTTCGGGTAGAATCCCTCTACTCCCGTCACGTTTCGTATTCACTCTACCATTCAGGGTGCCGTTACACATCGATAGAGGGGTGTCCGAAACACTTCGATACCACCGAGTCACCGTACCATCTCGACTCAGTTCTCGACGAACGCTAAGTCGTCTGGTGTATACGAGTACAGTGGGCAGTCGTTCATGTCACAGTACGCCGAAAGCTCTTCAGGTGGTATCGTCTCACCGTTGAACTCCCCATCGAACGCGACATGGATCTCGTCGCTGGTCTGATCGACAACGACCGCGACGTTGGGATCGTCGTGGTTAGTGTTGATGACCCGATCTCCGAGTACGAACGGGTTCGATGCGGCCTCTACATTCGTGTTTTTGTACGTGTAACACCTGATGTTCTGATTGTGGCAGTAGGAGGCGAGCTTTGCGGGGTGAATGGTCCGCCAGTCACCGGGGCCCTCGTCGAGAATCGAGGGGAACGTCACCTGGATCGCCTCGCCTTCCATGGTCTGGCCCATGATGTTCGCCTCGTGCTCCGGCGGAAGCACGTCGATCACGACACCGACAGACGGGTCGCCATCGGCTTTTTTAATGACCCGATCACCCGGCGTGAACGGACTCGACGGCAGCTGATTCATATGAGCCGTGTTCGGACCCAAATCGATGAGTTCGTTCATCGGCCGGACCGAAAGATGATCCAACTTGCCCTGGGTGTCACCGGTATACTCGGACTCTGCTGTCACCTTCGACTCCAGCGTACGCGTACGGACCCACCCGAGAAGTACGAGCGCGTCTTCGTTGTCACGATGCCACGCCATGACGATGATATCGTCGTCCGGGTCGCTCTCGTAGAGACGCTGCGCAAGGAACGCTGAAACGTCCCGCGACGTCTTGACGTCGACGGTGTAACCGAAAATCTCGAAGTCGTGACCAGAGAAACTCTCGGGATTACACAAGCGCAGGGCTTCGTCGTTCTGCCAGTGCCACATCTCCACCGGGAGGTACTCGCGACAAAACGCCTCGAAGGCGCGTTCTCCGAGATTTCCGATACGCATAAGATCGATATTGCCGTTTCCGGTTTCGGTGACCTGTTTGAGCGCTTGATGATGAGCACGTTCGCGATCGACCTCATCCGGGCGGTAGCGGTACATTCGGGTGAAGGCGATGTTGATATCGACATGAACGTTCGCCCGTGATTCTCAGCTAATAGAATAACCGGGGAGATCAAAGGTTCGGTGGGACTCTCGCCTTGACCAGTTTGCCAGCTTACGCTCCTGACTCTGAGTATCAGTAAAAGACAAAAATACTTCGTAGAATGATCTCTACCGACCTGAGGAATCTATTAAATCACTCATTACCGTCACAATCAAATCCTCAGAGAGGTTGAGGCTATCGAGATATTCGAACAACTCGTCAGCGCTAGGTTGCACCCTGTTCTCAGACTCCCGAAAGTCATTGAGTCGAATCTCGTGGGGGGATTCAGAATCATTCCTCGATAGTGACTCATTGTTATGGACTAGTCGATCGGCGATTCTCTCGATCGTCTCAATGGCTTCTGAAACGTCCATTCCATCAGCTGACCTGACGATGGACCGACGCGTCGTCACCTGCGGCGAACGTTCACTCATCTCGCCACTCTCGCCAGCGACACTGCGGAAAAGCAGGTCCAGAAACAGCGTGTGTATCAGCTTCTGTTTGAGCTCAGGGACGGACTTTTCGTCAACTCCCAGTCGTTGCAGATCGAACTGGTTGAATAGTTGCTGAGCAGTCCGAATCGTCTCAATGAATTCTTCCTCTCGGCGGATTTCTTCATTCGCGAGCCCTGGATCGCCAGATACCATCGCCGCAACGTTTCTCGCTGGTTGCTCGTCAAGACCGTATTCTTTCAATATTGAAACCCACTCGTGGTGAAGTTCCATGGTTATTTTTTGAATCATCTGAAATCACCTCTCAATCTCGGAACTAGTCGCGACTCCGTTATCCCCAAGTCTGGTTGACATCCGACTCCCTTACTCGGATCATGCTTGTTGACAATTGTTCCTGAGAGGCAACGTAGTTCAGCTACACCTCTCCACCACGAATGCAGTGGGATCGAAAACCTCTCGCATAGGGAGAGGGGTTTTCGATTTCCATCTGACCTAGTTTCGTTTTCATGGGTGCTCTTACCCCTCCGTTTTATCTCGTCAAGACGCACACGCCGGTGCCGAACTCTATCGGTGGGAAATAACGATCGATGACAATCTGAGGAGAGCCCTGACAACTCGGGACAAAGACCCGATCTGCGGATTTCCTGAGGAGCCATTACCATGACACCCCCGGTCGAACCGAGAGTTCGAACTCGATTCGTCCATCTCCGGATAGTTCTAATTTGATCTCCGGGCTTCCCTTCTCAGCGAGAGCGGTAAGCCCGTTCCGAGGGAGGCACTCGATACAGGCGTACTTCGCGCACTTCCACAAGAACCCCTCTACTTCGTATTCGAGCTTTCTTTCTGTAGTGGTCTCACGCAGTTCCATCCGTTCGCCCGTGACAGACCCCGAGACGTCCACACCACGTTTCTTGTTCGGCCAACCCGGATTCTCTGTGATGTCAATCTCGAGTTCGACGGTTGGATTGTCAATGGAGACGTGCTGATTCATCTTGCTGTAGAGGTGAGCTTCTCGCGAGACATCGACATGCTCGTGGTCTGTGACACAGAGGCTCTCGTAGTCGAGGTGAGATGTAAGATAGTCTCGTTTACTCGTTACGTGAGCACTCGTCGGTTCGACGCTCGGATTCTGTACGAGTTCTTTGACGAACTCAACCATTTGGGGGTCCCTCACTAGAACAAACCGAGTCACTTCGTTGATCAGTGGGATCTGGTAAAGTACTCCAAGATATATCAGTGGAGGTCCGATGTTTCTTCCGGAGATGTCTCCACTTGTGATCTCACCCTCGTTCCACTCGCTGTTGATCGCTTTTGCCCACTCGTTCTTTCGGAACGTGGCTCTCTCCGGCATCTGTTCCAGCGCTATTCGTCGCAGTTTGCTCTTGCGCACGGTGTCAAATGCGTACGTGCCGAACTCGGACAGGCCATCAGTTCCCTCAGACATGGACCTCCGACCACACTCCCATCATGTCAGCGTGATTGATGAGGAACGGATATAATATTCTCTGTTCTTCGAACAAGTGTATATAAATGGACGGTCTTGATGAGGTGAATCAGATACGAGCAGACAGAACTATCTCTATTGGCGGTTGTCTGAGTTCATCATGGCACGGTTGATTAGACCTGCTCTGGCGTGTTCAATGACCCTTCGAGACGTTTGAGTGGGCACACAACGTGTCGACCTCACGGACGCGAATAGGGACATCCCTTGACACAGAGACGACTCACTAGCATGAAGGCAGGCCAGTTCGGCCGTATCGACGTATGTGCTAACCTTCCGCCGGATTGAGGGCGTCGCAGTACAGGTCACTCTCGGTGAGATCTGGACAACTAATGGGGGACAGAAGTCTTAACCAATATCTCGCGGCGTAATGAGCGTCTGTAGGTTAACTCTCGTTAGAGCGCGTGATCCGTCGAAGCAGCGTTCAGGGGTAACGCTTCACGGACGGTTGGCACACTGAGCGTGATAGAGGCCCTACACCAAGAGAAACCAGAACGGAATCGGTGCAGACTGGGACGTGGGGTCCTCCGCGACTTGATCTAACCGCCACCAGCGAAGAATAGCTGTAGAAAGAGCATCCCGACAGCTATGGCGAGGAATACGAACACCAGTACCCAAGGGTCAGTGAGAACTCGTCTCAACGTCAGCTTGGACTCGGACGACGGAGTCCGGGGTAACGACGCGGAGACTTCATCATCGTCCCTCCGTACATCCTCACGCTCGGTGGACGGGCTACTGTTCTCCAGCATCTGGCTTCCATGACCGTCAGCTTCTGTGACTGTCTGCGCGTTCTCGAGAGAGACTGCTGTTTCTGGGTTGGACATCAGTGCCCCCTCGTCAACAACAGGACGGCCATGGCCGAGTACGCCCTCTACCCCGCACGTCACGCACGCCGCGTTCGGGTGGGTGGTGACCGAGACCAGTTCGTCGGAACGTCCATCGAAGCGAAGGTAGTCTGCTGGGTGATCGTACTCAGTGACTACCTTCGTCACGGTGCGCGTAATGGCGGAGGCGACAACACCGTTGAGCGGGGCGATGGCAGGTTGTGGGGCTCGAACGTCAGCGTCGACGTACCCCCGCTGAATCTCCTCCTGGAGCTCGGCGTCGCCGAGTTGCTCGATCCGCAACTGTTCGGCATCACGGCGACCTAGACAGTCGAAACAGGCGGTCGCACCAGGGGCAACGAGCTGAACCAGGCCCCGTTCTTCGGCGATGCGATCGTCCGTTCCGTCCGTCTTGATCGCGGTCCCTCCATCGACGTAGGTGAGGAGGTGTCTGACGGCGAACTCGTTGAGGAAGAGACGCGCACCGAGACTATCGACAGCACCGACCAGCACGCGACAGGACCACAGCTCGGACACAGAGAGGTCCTGAACTCGGCACCGGCGAGTGATGACCTCAATACCAGTGTCGATCCGTTGGAGGTGGTCACCGACAACGTCTACCTTCGGTCGACCGATGTCTTCCTCATACGCCCCGTAGATGCGGGGGAGATTCGACCGCTCCACGCAATCGTGGTCGACCAGCAAGAAGTTGCACACACCAAGCCGCGCGAGTTCGGTTGCGACGACCGAACCGAGCCCACCGAGACCGACGACGGCAATCTTGCTGTCAGCTAGTCGCTGCTGTCCCTCGAGGGATAGAGCCCTGATCGACCGATCGTACCGTTCCGTGTCGACCGTACTAGTCGGCGCGTCTCTCGTCATGCAGTCGAGCGGTGGCGAGAGCTTCCAGTCCCCACTGATGGTGACCGGGAGCGGTCGTCGCTCTCCTGCTCCGAAATCTTCGTACACCGCTGTGGCCATCCCATGGGAGCCAATGACTGCGAAGGCGAGGGTAGATTCGGGGCAGAGCCCACCGAGCCACTCCGCCATGGCGGTCATGATCTCGTCGTCACGTTCGCTGAACTCGGGATCGCGACTCCAAGGGTGGCTGTGGACCAGAACTGGCACTTGGCCTCTGTTGAGACACTGACCGAGACGGTCGCGCTCGCGCTTGAGCGCTGGGCGAACGGCGTCAGCCTCTTGCACGGCACACGCGGCGTCGTCGAAGACGTGCACCGCTCGACCGAGCAAGTCGCCGTTTGCTTGACGTGTGCAGTACAATAGTGCACACCGCTCTAGTCTATCGTCACGGATCAGTTCCTCTCGCAGTGTCTGGACTTGGCTCGTGGTGAGTATCAGTTGCATAAAAAATTGGGAAGACCGCGCTCAGTCGTGGAGCGGGTTGTTCGAGTGTGGCGATTCAAGCGAAATCTCGAGGATGTCGAGCATCTTCACCAGGTTGTGACGAGACGGGTTCCAGCGAACGTGATGGATACAGTACTTCGTCCACCGTCGGCCACCGGCCTCAACGGTGTGGTACATCGTGTGAGGTACCTCCCCCCTGAAACGCATGCCAGCGGAGATGTACACGTCTGGCTGAGTCCTTGGGTACGTCTCATGCAGGTTGAAGAGTACGTCACCTCGGCGAGAACCATTGGTGTTCTCCCATCCGCGTGGGAACTGGAACTGGCCAAGCGTGACGACGGGACTCTTTGTGAGGTCGTACGACAGACTCGCCTGTTGACGGGCCCCGACAGCCGCTTCAAGCGACCGGATGTCTCCGACCGCACGTGCCCGGTTCATTCACCGTTCACCCGAACACGTAAGAGTCCGCGAGCGGCTGCGCTTGGAGTTCAGCTCCCTCGTCGACCTCTGTGGCCACGACGTCGTCGTCGTTGAGGGCTTCGAACCCCTGGGGTGTGCGGTAGGTCAGGATCTCGTCTTCGCTGAGACCCACTTGGGCCTTCAGGTCGGCGGCTGTCGTATCGGGACCGGCAGTAACCCGCCTTCCCTCAACGACAACGTCGATGTTCTTTGCCGGTTCATCTTCGAACAGTTCTCCGAGGCTCATGTTTGGGCTCGTTGGTGCGGACGTTGATTCGGCCACCCGATCAGGTGGAATCGGGAACGGGCCGGAGGGAATCAGAACCAGTGTCCGCATTGACTGGTCTCGTCTTGATCCCCACCACACGCTTCGGCCGGGATTGTGGAGTAGTCTTCTTCGAAGCTGTTCAAAGTACCTACTAAGAGGAAGTTGGTTTATCACGGGTTGTTCGAACGGATTCGAAGAAAATGCTATTCAAAAAGAACACCACATGGATACTGATGGCGGAGAAGAACTCCAACAAGGTCAAGAAGGCGGCTCGCGAGACGATGAAGAAACTGACGAACGAGGAGTACGACAACGAGTCCGAGCGTTACAAGGACAGGAAGAGTAAGAAGTACACGACTGGCCCGTAACTGTCGATTCCGAGTCCTTGGACGCTTGAGACTCCCGAACCTCACCAACTCGATTTTTTTCGAAGAGTGTAGCCACTACTTGCCAGTGACCGGTACTCGACAGGCATGAGTCAGGCCTCTGTCGTCGTCTCTAGCTAACTGACCTAGTTCTTTCCTGACCTAGTGTACCTAGCCATCTCCCCTAGCATGTCCCTAGTTCTCCTCAGTAGCCTTCGGTGCTAGCTCTCTAGCTAAACGAGTCATAGAGGGCTTTAATCGACCGTATTCGGCATTTTCTACGAAATGTTTCATCAACCGAATTCGTACACGTATCTGCCTCGGAGTGGTCCGGGGAATCAACACCGGCGAGAACAGTTCGCACGCTCACGGTATAA
Organism: Salinigranum marinum; assembly: GCF_024228675.1. NCBI lineage: Archaea > Methanobacteriati > Methanobacteriota > Halobacteria > Halobacteriales > Haloferacaceae > Salinigranum > Salinigranum marinum. The sequence continues at coordinate 110,648 of NZ_CP100464.1, forward strand.
TCGTCTTAAGAGGATGGGTTGGGGCGGATTCCAAGTATTGAATCTTGAGGCGGGTGCCGATCGGGGGGGGGACATCTCTGGGAAGTCGTCTCTACCGAGTTCTGAATCTCAACCACTCACGGGATGTTTTATGAATAAATAATTCAAAACAAGTCCATGGCAGGCTACACGTACGGGCCGTCTGAGAACGAGTTAGTGATTAATATCACGTCTCAGATTCTGGCTCGCCTCAGCTCGTCGTTTTCCACAACTGCTGCTCTTGCCCCCACCCGTCGAGACGAAAACGTCCTCGGCTACGATGTAGACGTACTGGATCTACTCGGTATTGTACTACAATTCAAGCGGCCGAGTGTAGTGCATCATCGGACGCTCCCCTCAAAAATTTCGCAGTCAACCCCGTCCGCTCGCTTCCAGAGTAACATCCAACAGTGGATAACACTGCTGGCGAACTTCGACAGGGGCCAAGCCCTCTACGCAATTCCTCCAGTTCATACAGGTAACGAACTGCACAAAGCTCTTGACAAGACTGTGTTCGTCGATGCTCATGGGGTGCTCCCCGGCACCTCGCTTCTCTATTGCCCAAACCAATGTTGCACTCCTGGTGGGAAGACACTCGTTGAAGGGAAGATCAAAGACAGGCACTCGTTCGATGGTCCAAAGTATGTGATTCCACCGGCGTTCGTCTATTGCTGGGAAGACGTTTCAACCGGGCTTGTAGAGGGGAATCTTGGGCTCAAGTTCTATGAAGCAGACCCGAATATGGTGGGGCAAGAAGATCTACCAGCCGCAGAGAGGCGCCGAGTGACGGCGCAACTCAGAGACCTTCGCGATCGACTTGACAACTACGCAAAGGGAAACAGAGAAGCGGTGCTTGAGCGGGTCGAAATGATGCTCCGCTACTGGCGAAAACAACATCAAGAAGTAGACGTAGGGCAGCTCCAACCAACAGCCACCCTCTTCGAACAACTGCGGGCTGCTGACGCCCTCCCTGTTGATGACAACCGAAAGTTCGCTGTCGACGAAGCAATCAGTGAAGTCTGTAATGAAGTACGAAGCGAAGCAAGCTTAAGCCCGGAAGATGGATCAGAGTTCCACCCCGCGACACACGCACTTCAGACAGCAGAGGCCGAACTCTGTATGCTCGGTAGTAAATAATACAAGTTGGCTATTAATCCGGTGAATATCCACACTTTGCTCTATTGAAATCCTGTTACTCAGACAGTATTCTCTACGAGATTGCCGGTACATCGACCCCTCTGTATGCAGCAGACTTCGCTTGTCAGTGTCTGAGGGTTTCAATAAACCCGAAGGTCCAATCTTAAACCTCGGGCATATAAGACGGGCGCTCAGCGTACGGAATCGGGTCTTCAACACCTGCTCTCTCGAATGCCTGGAGTCGGAACGCACAGGAATCACAGGTCCCACACGCTGGTTCCTCTTCTCGGTAGCACGACCACGTGTGTTCGTACGGGACGCCGAGTTCGAGTCCACGTTCGGCGATATCTGTCTTCGACCACTCGACGAACGGTGCCTCTAAGCTGATCTCGGTCTCTGGTTTCGTTCCGACGTCGATCACCTGCTGGAACGCCTCAAAGAACGCCGGTCGACAGTCAGGGTACCCGGAGAAGTCTTCCGAGTGTGCTCCGATGAAGATCGCCGATGCATCCTGTGCTTCGGCGTAGGACGTTGCCATCGAGAGCAGGTTCGCGTTCCGGAACGGCACATACGACGTCGGGATTTCGTCACTTTCCATATCTGCGTCTTCGACCTCAATCTCGTCATCGGTGAGGGACGACGCACCGATACGAGCGAGGTGTTCCGTCTCGACGTGGAGGAAATCTTTGGCATCGACGACCTCGGCGAGTTTCTGTGCACACTCGAACTCCTTTGTCTCCGTGCGTTGGCCGTACGAGGTATGTATGAACAGGGGGTCATACCCTCGCTCCATCGCTTCGTAGACTGCTGTTGCGCTGTCCATTCCGCCGGATACCAGAATTACTGCGTTGTCGTTCATGATCTCGTGTTCTTGTCTATCGCTCGCTCGAACTGCCGTTTCACCGCGTCCGTGACCTGACCCTCGACCGCCCGGGTCGTCGTCTCCGTTGCCCGTTCGACACCGCGCATCGCCTCGCACAAATGCGTCGCCGTCAGTTCAACGATGACGCCCGTCGCCCCGATTTCTGTTCGGAGCCCTTCAGCGATGTCTCGCGTCAACGATTCTTGCATCGTTAGTCGTCGGGACTGCCAGCGGATGTACCGTGGAAGCTTCGAAAGTCCGACGACCGCTCCATTGGGAACGTACGCAACGTGTGCAGTACCGTAATACGGTAATAGGTGGTGTTCGCAGAGGCTATACACTGGGATACCTGTCTTGATGACTGTACTGGTATCCTCACTCGGAAAGGTCCGCATGGTCGGTTTTGCGACCTCGCGATGGCCCTCGGTCAGCGTCTCGAACGCTTGTGGGACTCGACGCTGCCACGTGTCCTGGAGATGCTCTTGATCGGAGTCAGCGCCAACTGCCTCCAACAGGAGTCGTGTTCCTTCCTGTGCTTTCTCCCAATCGATTTCACTGAACGATTCGGAAGTCGATTGGAGTTCCCCATTAGTATCTCCTGGCATGATTAGGTTCCTGGGGCGTCGTTCCAGAGATCGACGTGCAGACGTGGCGTGTACCGGTAGCCGTGCTCCAGAGCCAGTTCTGCAGTAATCTCGCACGTCTCTTCGAGACGCTCACGGGTCATCCCTTCAGGCATGAGGAGGATGTCGTGATTCTCGATTTGAGCACTGCTCGTGGACCGAAGTGTCTCAACGAGTTCTTCGATTTCTTGCATGTCCTCTCGCCCGGTCACCACGAACTTCAGCTGGAAGTCGTATGCCTCGACCAGTGAGGCGAGCGAGTCGTAGTCGAGACGGTCTTGCTCGTGACGCTCCTCCCACACACCGACGTCAGCGTTGCCGCCAGCCGGTGGTTGTGCTTCACTCGGTGTCGATGACGCGAGTTTCGGACTGACCGAAACGAGGTCGATCGGTGCCTTACGGAAAATCGTTCCGTTCGTTTCGACCGTCGTGTGATAGCCTTGATCGGACAGGTTGGTGAGTAACGATTCGATGCCGTCGTGCATCATGGGCTCGCCACCTGTCACGACGACGTGGTCGCTTTCGTGCTTGGTTACCTCGGTGACAATATCCGTCACATCGAACCAGCCGTGCGTCGGCTCCCACGAGGTGTGATACGAATCGCAGAACCAGCATCTAAGGTTGCAGCCGGAGGTGCGAACGAACGTGCTTGGGACACCTGCGAGTTTGCCCTCTCCCTGGAGTGAGTGGAACAGTTCGTTGATTGGAAGAGCATCGTTGCCGGCCTCTGCGGGAGAATCAAGCGCTCTCGCGTCTGCATTGACGGGCATATGGATTAGAAGCCCGAACAGAGTTCGCTCGTTTCAGCCACCGCTACAGACACGTCCGAGATGGTGTCGGGAAGGAGCTCCAGCATCCGATTTTCGAGCACCACTGCCATCACCTCCGCTGTCGGTGGGTGGTCGAGCACGACGACGGCGTCTCCGTCACCTGACTGGTCGAACGCCTCGATGAGTGGGTCGCCTCTCTCCAGGAGGAACCGGTGATCCCACTCATCTATTATCGAGGTAATATCGCCCTTGTCAACGACCCACCCCTCCTCAGTCAGGCTGCCAGTGACTGAGACCGTGACCTCGTAGTTGTGGCCGTGCGGTCGTGAACACTTCCCGTCGTGATGGAGGAGGCGGTGACCCGAACTGATACGAATCGGACGGTCACGCCCGACGTGGAGTGTCCGCTCTCCAGCGTTAGAGAGCGCCGACCGATCTGTCTCGTCTTCTTGCAGTACACCCTGAGTCATACCCGGGTATTATCCAGGTACTACTAAAGCGATGTGCCTTGGACTGAAAGTGAAATCCGTCTCGAGAACCGGTACGGGAGCAGTTCGGTCACTCTGACTGACAGCGAACCGGACCGGAATTCCCTTCTTGCTTGTCGGCTGTGACTTCACACCGGAAGTAGTCCCCATTCGGGTAGATGAGAAATCGGTCCTCGTCGTCGTTCTCGATACGCTCTACCCCCGTGATAGACCAGTCTGCATCTTCGATACCATACCACGTGTAGTATTCCGACTCACCTGCGACGGCGAAATCGAGCGTACCCGTTCCACTTCCGAGGATGTGTTCAACTCGTTCGAGCACGACGTCGTCGGCGATCACTGGCATAGTACGAGATGCCTCGCCTTCGTACATAAACCTGGAGACCAGTTTCGCTCTGGTTTGAGAGGATTCATTACCCAGAACGATTTACCACGTGTCGGTGACTATCTACCTGTGAGGTTCTACGTGCCCGAGTGGGATGATCGGGTCGATGCCGATTACGACTTCCTGCACGACGAGCACTCGACGCTCGGGACTGACGAGCGCGACCTTGCGTACATTTGGGACCTTTTCGATCGACAGACGACCCCGATCGACGGTGTGCTCCTCTCCCGAGAACAGGCCGAAGAAAGCGCAACGAAAGCAGAGCGCTTGACCGAGAACGGGATCTATAACGCTCCGAAACTCGATATTCCGACATGGCTGCCGACGATCAGTGATTGCGGTGCGTGGGGATACAAATCGCTCCCGTTCCCTCCCTACGACAACGCCGAGATGCTTGATTTCTACGAGCAACTCGGTGTGACGACCGGTGTCACGATCGATCACCTCGTGCTCGGCGCTGGCCACACTGCACGGCTATACCTGAATAAGCGGGCGTTCAGTGGTGAGTTCAGTAAATCGGATTTGCAAGCCGAGTTGACGGATGCGGTCGACGTGATGGTCGATACCTGGCCGAACGGGGACCAGAGTTCGGCTCGAACGTGGCCGTCGTACGTCGAGTCTGAAGAACCCTCCATCTACGGCGTAACTGACGTCCACCCGTTCACCGAGGACGACTTCGCAGGGGATGTCGATGCGATCCTCGACCGCCTTCGTGACGACCCGAGGGCAGTCTACCGGGACGACGATATGCAGTATCGGTACGATCTGACGCTCCGAAACGCTCGAGACATGGCCGAGCGCTACGAGGCAGGCGACTACTCGTTCCGTCTAATGGCGGCCGTCCAAGGATGGGATCCGGAATCGTACGTCGAAGCGACGAAAGAGGTCTTGAACCTCGGGTATCAATACGTCGGTATCGGCGGCGTTGCGGGGAGTCGCGAGGAAGACGTCGAAGAGATCGTTACAGCAATCGGAAACGAAATCAAGACCTTCGAACGAGAGCTGGGGACCCGCGTCGATACACACGTCTTCGGGTTCGCCAAGACCGGTGCCTTCGAGACGATCGGTCGGACTGGGATGACGAGTTTCGACAGCGCGAGTATGCTCCGCGCCGCGTGGACTGGTGGGCAGAACTATCATCTCGACAGCGACGACCGATACGACGCCGTTCGCGTCCGATATCCGACTCACCGTGATGATCTCCCGACGAGTATTCAGAAAGCACTCCGCGGACAGGAGATGCTCTATGCGCTCCGGGCGTTCGGTCGCAACGAATCTATCGCCGACGCGCTCTGGACGTGGTACGACCGTGCGGAACAGGCACTGGCGGGTATCGAACCGTATCTCCGTGAACATCGACACGACGATCGCTTCGATGTCCCCTACATTCAGGACACAGAGGAGGCATTCCGCTCGGGATACGAACACGGACGGGCATTCAGAGCGAGTTTCGGAGATCCGCTGAGTACGAAACTGGTCAAACTGCTCCGAGACGACGATCCGGAGGATCCGATTGCGTTTGCCGAGTACGAGGACCACCTTCGGACTGCCACTGATATCTTCGAGGACTGGACGCCGACCCGCGTTGAGGACATCACAAACCGGGAGACGGATGCGGTCGGGACATTAGAAGCTCTCTGGCCGCTCGTCGAAGCGTATGCCACGTGGCCCCCGATCGACGACGGTGACCTCCTCGACGAGTACCGGGAACTGCTCAACGCACGGCCATGGGAGCGGTGTGACTGTCCTATCTGCGAAGAGTTCGGGATCGAGGTCGCGATATTCCGTGGGAACAATCGGAACCGACGTCGTGGATTCCACAACACACGGCGATTCTACGACCAGTTCGAGCGAGAGCTCCCGAAACTACTCGTCGTGACGCGTCCGTCGACCTCACTAATGGGTGCTGGAACTGTCGAAGACTACCTCCGAGATGATCGACCTGCGTTCTGGAACGCAGTTCATGACCTTCCAGTCGCAGAAATCGGGACGATGACCGCAAATGGGTTCCACGAATGGTGGGCCGACAGGCCTGGAATCGTCTCCTTCGAACCCGGTCGACTGGCCGACGAACTCATCTCTGCGGGAGAACGGTATCAAGACGTATTCATCGACGGCCGACACTGGACTCCCGATGAATCGGTTCGCGAGCGACTCGCGGAGGTGGACTGCACCTTGCACGTGTGTGATGAACCGAGCGAGCTTCGATCCAGTGTACTGAACCGACTCAGATACGGGGAACAGTTTCTTCCCCAGTATCTCGTTCAATCGGGATTGACGGAGTACTGACTGATGCGATTTCTTATTATCGACCAGTGTTCTGGAAGCAAGGAGGTACCCAACAACGCATCGGAGTTCAGTGCCGCTGACATCGATGAACACGGTCGAGAAGGATTGCTTGCTCGCGACGGGGTCCCAGCGATTCCAGCGAGACAACTGTATACGGGACGTCAGCAAGGGTACATCGACTCGGCTGTCGACCGACTTCGAGCCGCGGGAGACACTGTCGACCGGTTGTACATCAGTGCTGGCTTCGGTTTAGTCGATGAGGAAACTGAACTACCCCCCTACAACGTGACGTTCGCTGGGATGAACTCGTCCGCTATCGACGAACGAGCGACTCGACTGGGGATTCCAGCTGACGTTCGAGAGGCCGTGCAAGCAACCCCCCCGTATGACATCGTCGTCTTGGCACTCGGGAGTGACTACTATCGTGCCTGTGCTGTCGAGAGTGTGCTTGATGCGATTCCATCTGAGACTCTTGGAGTCATTTTCAATCAGGAAGCACTTGCAACCGAGAGGGAACACATTGTCTCAATTCCCGCCAGGACAACCGAGGCGAAGGAACATGGTGCGATTGTCGTTGCATTAAAAGGGAAATTTCTCCAGAACTTGGCCGATCATCGAAGCAGAGGGGCAGCTATGGAGAAACTGTCGGATCTCGTCGAATACTGTACGACAGAACCGACGACACAAACAGGACTCAGCGAATACGACTAGGCGACTTGGGTACAATCCCAAGGTAGCGATTGTGTTCCAGATCGGTCGTCGGATAGAATCGTTTTACAGATACGACCAATTTGCCATATAGTCTTAAGGACAGTTGTTAAGACAATCGGCCCTAAATTCAGTGCAAATGACAGCTAATGTCTTTTTGGTGCCGTGCGACCCGGGGAATTTCGATCGAACAGTCCTCTCGCAAGTAAATCTGACTGAGATTTCGAAGACCCCGGACCCGATTGCTGATCTGACTTCGGTACGATTCTGGGGAGCGAGGGACGGTGAGCGGAATAAGAATTATTTTGAAAAGATGAACCGCGGTGATCTTGTGCTGTTCTATCAAGATGGAGCGTACGTTGGCATCGGGAACGTTGGACGAACATTTGTGGACGAGGAGAAGTGGGCTAGTACGACATTCTGGCAGAATGCGCCGTCAAAACTTATATACACTATTGAAGAGTTCACTGAATTATCTATTCCACGGGGTGCAGTAAATCGCCTGTTTGATTACGGACCGGACTACTATCCGCAGGGACTGACACGGGTTGCTGATAACCGCGTCTCGAATACAGTGAGAACGATTCGCCGTGCGCTAGAGATGTATAATGAGAAGCACTAATCTCAGAGCTCAGTGCGTCTGAGGCAGTAGAACGTATTTACTCGAAATCACTCAGGTCCGATTGGTCGCTTAACCCTCGTAAGTGGGCGAATGCTTCTGGGTTATAAGGGAGTCCATCTGTGTTCAGCAGTATTTCTGGAAATAGTTCCCAAGTCAAGGCGATAAGCTGAAGCTCCAATTCTTCCAGAAATGGAGAGGCTCCCGTGCCCGGTGTGTATGGGCCAACACCGCCGACTTCCCAAGCTTTCATCCAAAGGTAGACTTCCTGGTTGAGACGACGGGATTTCGGCTCAAACAAAGTTCGTATCCATCGCCCCTTCGACGTATTTGTCACACTTCCATATGATTCCCAGGATGAATTGAAATATATCTGACTTAGTTCACCTAAATGAAATGCGGTTCCATACCCCCATCTCGCAAACCGAGACTTTCGATCCCGAACGGACTTCAGATTCGGATTGAGTTTGTACCCATTAGACTCAAACTTCCCCGATTTCCCAATGTACAGAGGAGTTACATCTGCATTTGAATCGATCCAGTACATCACATAAATGACCCCTTCGTAGCGTCGTCCTCGTTCGTGGAAGTCGCTTTCAACCTTCTCTGCCTCATCAATTACCAGTTGTTCCACCTCCCCACTCCGCTTGAGAACGTCACGTTCATGTGAACCAGTACCAAATCGCTCTGTCTGGACAACAAGGTCTGAATTGGTTTCGAAGAGAGGAACACTATTATCAAACTCGTGGATATCAACCCACTGTTCCCAGACCTCAGCTTTACTCATAAAGGAGACCTATCGAAGACCATGATAAAAGTTCTCAGCACGGTATCAGTGTAGATTTTCTAGTCGTTTTTATTAATTCGCTCCACCGTTCGATATTTGTTTCTGTTCATTTACATCGGGATAAAAATTGAAACATTGGATCAGTAGGCGGATGATTCATTCAACAACTTCATAAATTGTTCCGATATTGAGTTCATATTTTTAATGATCCCAGCTAATCCGAGCGCGTCGCCATGTTGTACCGACAACGAACACTCGACACTCCCCACGGACCCTTGGAAACACCGGTTCTGTTTCCCGTGCGGAACATCGGGAAGCGGTCGAGTGACAACACCCCAGAGTACGCCGACAGTATCCCAGACCTCCGGACTGCGATGGTCAATGCCCGGTCAATCCGGCAACGCGACCCTCAGTGGGACCGTTTGCGGGCGGGCGCGACCCTCCGAGAAGAGATGGGGGTCCCGAGTAATACCATTCTCTTCGCGGACAGCGGAGGCTTTGACTTCCATGCCGCAACTGTCGATACCACCCCAGCACGAACCTTAGAAACCCAAAACCAACTCGACGCAGACATCTACGGAACAGTTGATCTGCCTCTCTCGCGAGAGAATCGTGCCGCTAAGAATCAACGTCGAATCGAACAGAGTACCAGATTCGCGATCGAAGCGAGCGACACACACGATGGGGACGCACTTCTCTTCGCGAGTGTCCATGGCTACGACCCAGAAACAGTCGGTAATGTGGTGCGCTATCTGGAGCGTCACGGCGACTTCGATGGGTATGCCCTCGGCAGTATGGTCCCGATTCGGACGGATTACGAGAAAGTAACTAAGCTGATACTTGCTGCCAGACGGGCGACTGACAAACACCTCCACGTATACGGGCTAGGAGGGATCGTTTATCAGCCACTATTACTATATCTTGGAGTCGACAGTTTCGACTCCTCAGCTTTTATCCGAAGCGCAGGAAATCGGAATTATCTCGTACCTGGATTCGGTGGTACGGAATTACACCAAATCGAGGAGTTAGAGCACCTCCCTTGCTCATGTCCGGTCTGTTGGTCCCGGTCACTCTCGACGATACGGGAGAATCGAGACCTCTTGACCGAACATAACCTCTGGTCACTGGTTACCGAACTCCGCAGATTCCGGTATATGGCGGCGAGTGGGGAAGACATCGAGTCGTATCTTGATCTTCGATTCAGCGGGAACGAAGTGACCCAGCGGGCGTACCGAATTGCCAAACAGCAAGTCCGGAGGCTCACATGAGTGAGCGACCGACGGTGCGACCGGTGACCCTCGCCAGACTCGTCGAGGTGACGCACGTCTGCGAGGGTGCGAGTCACACGACAGTCGAAATCGAAGAAAACCTCGACGTGAGCCATCGGCGAGCACGAGAGACCATCCTCGAAGCACTCCGAATCGGACTCCTTGGCGAGTACGATCCCGATGATGAGGACGAATCTGCGTGGTATATGACCACATCAGTCGGGATTGAGTTCCTGACTGCGGTGCGCGCCGAGGATTGGTCGCGGGTAAGTAGGATCCTCGAAACCCGGAGTCGCCACTATAAGGCTCTCTTGAGAACGCTGGAAGCGACCGCACCTGCTGATCTCGACACGGTCCTTGAGGAACTAGAAACCCGAGAGGAACACACGGGTAGATCGTACAATCAGACGAGTATCGAGGTACTCGGTGACTGGGCCGAGAGACTCGGGCGCGTCCAACGTAACGCGTTCACCGGATCGTACTATCCCGTCGAGCGGGGAAATTCTTCGGCGAACTTTCCGCATGTCCTGCTGTCGGTGTTCGACGATCTCGAACAGACTGCTGGAGTCTCACTCCGCCAGCGATATCTGTCGATTCCAAAACTCCGGGAGCACTTCTGTGAGCGCGTCGGTTGCCCGCGTCGGGCGTTCGACCAGGCGCTTCTGGCATTGGCGCAACAGAACGTCGGCAAGGTGGAACTGTCGGGTGCCCCCTTCGATACCGGCGCGAAGGACGCAGCCCTCGGGATCAAAGAGATGACACTGGCCGAGAGCGGCGGCTTGGTTTCGACCTCACAGTCGACTGAGCAGGTGATGGCCGGTGTGGAACAGTTCGGCAAACAGTACTACTACCTCGCGATTCACGAGCGCGATCTCGTGTACACCACAGACGATGACTGAAACACCTTTCACAATCACGGATGAACCGCGCGATTACTCCCAGTTCGGACTCGAAGTGAACCCGTTCCCGTACAGTCCGGTTCCGGACGACGATCCCGAGCTGTACTGTGGACAGGAGCACGCCACCCGGGCGATCAGTGATACCGTTTCGACGATGCTGAGCACGGGTAAGTCGAAACACCTCGTCATCACTGGAAAGTACGGCAACGGAAAGTCACACACGCTCAAGTACACCCGGTCGCTGGTCCGCGACCGCGACGATGTCGTCGTCGGGTACGTCGCCCAACCCGGAGAAGGGTTCCGTGACATCTACCACGAGTTCATGTACGACCTCGGGTTCGACCGGGTGCAGACACTTGCGTACGAGTTCTTGACCGTCGTCACACGAGACGTGACTGAGGAGGAACCGAGCGACGCCAAGGATACCAGACGACTCATCGACGACGGTGAAGTCCTACTCTCTGAACTCGTGCCGACCGCGATTCAGCGGTTGAACGACGTCACGAAGTTCGCGGACTTCTCTCGAGCGATCGTCCATATGATCTACGAAGACACCAATCTCTACTCGTGGCAGTGGCTCACCGCCGAAGGAATCCGATACGAGCAACGCAAAGAGATGGAGATTCACAGCGCGTTAGACGACGACACCTCGAGCGTCCGTGCGTTCACTGCACTGAAGAACCTTCTTCTGGAGTTGGGCTATACGGGCGTCTTCGTCTTCGTCGACGAGTTCGAGAGCATCGCGCGACTATCGCCGAAAGACGAGCAGACGACGCTGAACAGTATCCGCCATCTCATGGATCAGAACAGCCACGGGTTGTGTATCCTGTTTGGGTGTGCTCCTGAGGTATGGCAAGACGTAATGAGCGAGTACCACGCCTTTTCCGAGCGGATCGGTCAGGAGGTGGCACTTCGACCGTTGACCGACGAGCACATCGTCAATCTCGTCTCTTCGTATCTGGACTCAGCTAGGTCGGACAGTGGCGCTGGTATCGACCCGTTCGAGAGGGAGTGTCTCCAATTGATCCATCAGCGGTCTCAAGGAAACGTCCGCCAGGCCATTTCGTTGTGTAGTCGAGTCTTGGACGCGGCTGTAGATGACGGTAAAGCGACAGTGGAGGGAGAGTACGTCCAAAACGTCTTGACAAATGGAGAGTGAGGTGATAATTCGATTCGACAAAAGATAGTTGGCATCACACACTCTCATAGGAGGCTATGAGAGACTCGTGCCGACTGTTCTTAGCCGCCTGCAGCCGGGACAATAAGAAAATCCCGTATCAAAACTTCAAACGGTCAGTACTGCAGGGCGTCTCCCCAAAAGACCATCCCTTGGTAGAGGAACTCGGATACACGCGACCAGTATCTGTGTGGGGCATTGCGAAGAGTTTCGAGTCAAATCACTCGGCGTTAACCGAAGGTCAGGACTACGTTCTCTTCTACACGAAGAAGCGAATATACACCCACGCCGCTCGACTCCACAAGAAGGCTATAAGCGACGATCTGGCTCGTGACGTGTGGGAGCGAAAAGACGAACGGCAGCTTAATAGGGACCCTGAGGAAGAGCGGTCGCTTCTTATGTTCTTCACCGACGTCTTCCGTGTAGACATTCCAGCCCCTGACCTCCACAAACTCTTGAACTATGACATCGATTATCTGCTGGGCGGCAGCAAGATGCCACGGGAATCTCGGCTGGCGGGTCTCCGTTCGAAATTCGGATCGGTACCGGCATACGTCGAGAGTTTCCGGAACGGTCCTCGTCGCGAATCGCCAACCAGTGTTGAGGCTCGGGTCGTCGAACTGTTAGAGCAAACGATCTCAGATCCGGAACTATCTACTGACGAACCACAGCGTTCCAAGCGAGAGGAGATCATCCGTTCCCAGGCGTTCCGAAAGGCAACACGCTCCGCGTACGACGAAGCCTGTGCAATGTGTGGTTCGTCACGGATGTCACCTCATGGAACTCCTGAGGTCGAAGCAGCCCACATTTACCCGAAAGGAACGGGAGGACCTGATATCGTCCAGAACGGGGTAGCACTGTGTAAGCTTCACCACTGGGCGTTCGACCGCGGCTGGATTGCGCTTTCGGACGATTATACTACCACGGTTCGTGATGCGCCTAACTTTTCAGGTTATCATGAGTTCAAGCAGATGGAAGGAACGCAGATTTCTCTCCCCGAACCGCACTTACAGCCCCATACTGCGTTCCTTAAAGCACATCGGCAGTTCCATGGTTTCGAAGACTCATCCTGAATTTTAAATAACTTGTTGCTGGCCACTTGACGAGTTCACGTACTCGTTCGGACAGCGTAATCAGTTATCAGCACCCCTTAGGTTGAGTAACCTGAGACACAGCAACAGTCGAATCTCCAAAATATCAACTGAGCCGTGACCGCTCCCATGTTTTTAAAAACAACCTCCCACTATCGGACACTGAAACTGCCTTCGACCGACCGTCCTTGGCAGTCGATACGAACCCTTCGCTCTCGAGACTACTGACGTGCCGGGCTATCGTGCTCTTCGAACGATCCAGTTCGGTGGCTATCTGACTGATCGACAGCGGCAATCGGAACTCGTTCAGATCTGCAAGTAGACCTGCCTCAGCGTCCGAAACGCTTCCACGCAGGGTCAACTTGGGGATTTGACGAACACTGCTATCGATATCACCGACTTGCAAAATTGTGTCGACGTAGTCGGCGCTGGCGAACGTCGCAACGGTCAACGGAAGGAGCAGCTCGCGAGCGCCGCCACCAAGAATGATAATCGTCTCCGCTTCCGCTACCTGTATGAGATCGATACAGTACAACGTTGTCTCGACGAAGTCCGAGTACGGCAGGGTTTCGGACACCAGTTCGAGGTCGGGAACGACCTGCGTCAGGACATCCTTGACCTCTTCGTACGCGTCTTCTCCCCTCTCCGAACCGGTGGCAGGTTGAAGAAGAACGACCCGATCCTCCTCATCGAGGCCCTCGCTCAGAACTGGCCGCACGACGCGGCGACTGTCGAAGCCAAGGGGGGCTAGGTAGGTGCGCATGTCTGGGAGAACGCGTCTCATTGACCCTTATTGTTCCGAATTAGTGCAACAGTCAGCACGATATTCGCACGGACCGGTGCCACTTCCCAGTGAAAAGGGCCCACTGGGCCCCTGATTCGTTATCCCATCGTTCCGAATCACTGCAACTGTTTCTGACTTGTCTCACCCTCGATAGTTATATTACTGTATATCGTGAATATGCGAGTAGTTCGCATCCTACTCTCGGGCGAGGCCATCACCCGGGCGGAGAGAGACTTCTATGTGAAAATATATAAACTATCCGATACTTTTATGTCAATCGCGATCAAAACAACACTTGGTCGCATCCCGTTCGAGGAGGCCTGACACGGCTGAATCGGCCGTAGCGACGGCTACGGTCATCGGATGCGTACAGACGGCGTCCAATCCCACACCGACGCCGAATCAACTCCCAAGTGACCCCAGACGATGACAGACCCACCCGATACGAGTACGCCCGCGATAGCGGAGTTCGTTGGCACACGAGATACGTTTCTCGTGATCCGCGACCCGCAACTCGCCAAGACCGGTTCGCAGGCACGCGCCCAACTCAGGTCGTTGCCGTTGCTTGCCCAGTTCGACCTCACTACCGTCGCCCATCCCGGGATCTACGACAACGGATTGCGACTGGTCGAGTACGAACTGGTCGCAAACGAATCACTACGAGAGGACGGTGTCGGCGACGTTGTATTTCCGCTCGTCCACTACGTCAGTCAAGAGATGCTGACTGGTGTGTTACAGGACGAGACGCGCACCCTTGATGATCAAGACGTCGTCCGCCAACTACTACGGGCCCGTCCAGATGACGTCCCATACGTTCTCGTCACAGACACGAAGTCGCCGATGATGCCTCGGCTTACGAAGAAACCGGGGAAGTCGTTCGTCGACGAGTTCGAGTGTACCGTCACGGATCACAAGGCGCTGTTGAAGCGTTACCTACAGCACAACGTCGATTCGGATCTCCCGCTATCGACCACGCAGAACCTGTACTTTCACCAGCTCTCTGCTCATCATAAGGCGGCGGGCTTGGATGCAGGATCGATCCCGGACCTGTTCGACTATACACAGGTCCCTGCGGACAGTCCCGCGTGGGACCCCCTGTACTACTTGATCCGCGAGGACGTCGAGAACGTCCTCGACGCGTACTCCGAGCGCATCAGAGAAGCGCTCAGGTCGTGGACTGAGCGGGGCCCGACCCAGGAGGTTGCCAACCGCATGCTCGACATGTTAGAGCGGGTGGAGTACGAAGAAACACGATTAGACACCTACCGTTACCGCCACCAGGAGGGAACATGAGCACGACATACACACCGGCAAGCACCAAGCCGGACAAGTGGCTCACCGGGTACATCTCGGTGCGAGCACCGGAACTCAAACACATCTACGGCTCTCTTCAGGGACCAACCAGCGTCTCCGAGGTTACGAGCAAGTTCGGCCGTCCGACGACAGAGGAGGTGAAAACAGACCACGTTGAGAACACGCTGCGCTTTCTCAACGCCGTCGACCTCGTTGAGAGTCCCAACGGCGATATCAAGGACACCGTTGAGCGCATCAACGAGGATTCCTTCGAGGAACTTCCGTTTGAACCCCGCCTGCTTTACCACTGCAACCAGCAGGAGGGCCGTCAACGCCACTTCGTCGACGTACATCAGGCCCTGATGAGTGAAGAAGATAGGACCGTCAGTGCTGATCGCGACGATATACGCACGGTTTTGAAACGGGAGACGAGTTACCACTCCGATTACGATCTCGGGTGGACTGACGAGAAGATCAATATGTGGGTCATCCTGTGCGAGCAGATTGGCCTCGTCTCCGAGACCGACGATGGCATCGTCATGAGTCCGTGCCGTGCGCTCATGCAGGATGCGCTCACGCTCGCGCCAAAGAGTTCGGGCGAGGATTCGGATTACAATCATGCGCCGGTCGAGGACGTTGAGTTCCGCCATGCGCTCGACTGGATTCAGGAGAACCTGTTCACCGTCTATCTGGATCGGTCTGGGTCGCGACGGCTTCATCCGGCAATCGCCGACGTCCTTCGGAACATGGAGGCCGATGGTGTTCTGTCTCTGTCGGCCCCCGGTGATGCGAAGAACGAGGTGAAGTTGCCACCGTCGGACCTCAACGAAGACGGTCGCGGGAACAGGACGAGCGTTACACACGTCTCCATCAATTCCCGTCCGGACGAAACGGCGTACCAGTACCCCCTCGACCAACTCCGCACCCACCAATGAGTCAACAAGCACCAGAAGCTCCGAGTTCGGGAGACCTGCCCCGGTACTGGGACGACGATCAAGTCGACCACTTCATCACCTCGGAAGCGCACACGAAGAAGAAGACGGCCGAGCAGTTCAGAGAGACCCACGTTGATATCGACCGGATCTACGCCGATACGCTGACCCCGCTCGGTGTCTCGGGTGGATTCGTCACCCAGAAACAGGTTCTTGACGCCATCACGGCGTCCAACCTGACTGACTCCAACCGTATCTTCATCCTTCGGGGTGAACCCGGGTCCGGAAAGAGCCAGCTCTGCGAGTGGACGAAGTACCAGATCAATGGGTACGGCGAAGACGACGATGGAATCGAGGATTACGTGGCGTTACACATCTCTCGGAGCCAAACGCGGATGGATCAGATCGTCGACATTCTGACCGAGCCACTGGATGTCGATGCCGACGTTGGGAACATCGACGACTTGGATCCAGACGACGCCGCGAGTGCCATCGTCGAATACCTCCGTGGCATTTGGACGACAAAACACTTCACCGACGACGAGCGCAGAGAACTGACGGAACCGCGGGGTGACAAGAGTGACCTGCGGAACATCTTCGCAAAGAACATTCGGGAGTACCAGGAGGCGCTCGACTCCCGTGATGAGAACCCCGACTTCAACCTCCTGACGCGCAAGGACTTCCGTGACCTGCGGCTCCAGTTGAGTTTCAGTAGCCGGCTCACCGACGAGAAGGACGTCCTCTATCCAGTCCTCCGGAACGAAGCCCACGAGTATCTCGCCCGCAACCTCGTCGGGGATTTCAAAGAGCAACTTCAGGAGTACTCGGAACGCTACCAGGAGAAGGGACTTCGTCCAGTCCTCATCTGCGAGGACCTCACGACGTTCAGCGTTCTGAAGGAACAACTCTTAGACCACATCTTCGAACTCGGTAGCAGTTGCTACGACATCGTCCTTGGGTGGACGATCGGCTGGGAGCAGGACAACATCGAAGACGCACTCGCACGGAGTGACGCGGCGACGTATATGAAAGGTCGTTCTGAGGGTTACCTCACGATGACCGACGAGGACGGAGAGGCGTACTTCCTCGATGATGACGTCTCCGTCGCTCTGGCTCGGTCGTACTTAAACGCGATCAAGCGGAACTCCACTACTGGCGGTGCTCCCGGGCAGATAGAAGACGCCTTTGACGGGCTGTACCCATTCAACGAGCGCTTCGTCCACGTCGCCTACCGACAACTGAATGACGCGGGGAGCAACCGGAAGACACCTCGATTGCTTCTCCTCCGAGTTGTGAAACACTGTCTCAAGTCGACGCGGCCTCCCTACGAGGCGATGAAGGCGAACGCGTTCGTCGACACTCCGACCTTCGACATCGACATGAAGTATGATCAGATCTACCAGGACGTCACTCGCTGGTATGGCGTCCCCGTCGAAGGTGGGATCGGAGTCAAACGGGGAATCCTTGAGACGTTCGGGATCAATCTCCCCGATACCGATGACGCATCCATCGAAGGCGATTACGTGGTGTTCGACAAGGGCAAGGGAAGCATCGTTCTGGACAAGATTAAGAACCCCCCGACCCCCGACCGCGACGTCGACACGGATGGGGACGATGAGAGTGAGCAAGAGGAGACCGAGAGGGAGGAAGGCGAGACCGATGAGGATGATGACCACGTTCAGGTCATCGAACGTCCCGACCTCTCGGAGGAAGAGCGCGAAAAACAACGTAAGTTCCAGGAGTTTCAGGACTGGGTAACCAGCGGCGAGGAGTACCCCAGTTCAGATACGCTCCACAAGGGCGCAGTCACCGTCCTCGAACGTTGGCACGAACCAACCAGACTCAGTAACCACGAAGCCCCGACCGATTCGTCACCAGACAGAGCCGCGGGCGCGATCTACTACGCAAAGGGTGATACCATCCCAGTGTCCATCCAAGGAGATCAGCAACGCCAGTCCAACATAGACATCGAACTCGAGTGGGGGCCGGACCACGCCGATCTATACACGCCGATGTTGGAGTACGGCCTGTTCGACGTGTTCGATCCCCGAACGACGAACTTCGATCAACTCCGGGCGTGGGCGGACACCAGCGTGGCACAGTTCAAACACGAGATGCGTGAGGAACTCGAAGCGTGTCTTCCCGAGGAACTCACGATCGAGAAAACACTGGTGCTGGCCCAGTTTTTCCTCGTGAACGCTGCACGTGGGTACGAAGTCGAAGACGGTCAACTCCCTACCGAGGTCGTCTTCGAGGAGTTCAACAGTGATCAGCCCTACGGCAACCCCTTAGTCGACGACTTCGATGGAAGTAGTTCCTTCAGGAGCGCTCGCAAGAAATTGGCCATGTCGTCCAGTGACATCAGCGATCTCGTCGAGGGGTTCTTCCTCCTCAGATCGGGAGTCGTCGACTACGAGCGACTATCTGAAGCCCGCCAGGCGGTGGCGGAAGACGTTGAAACTCACGTTGACGCGGCGATGATGATCGATACCGGTGACCTCGCCAAGGCGTACAAAATCGGGACGACCCGGAAGAAGGCCAGCACTACAGTCGTCGCTCTGTTCGACCGTATTTCGGATTATGCGACTGAACTCCAACGACTCACCGTCGACGAGGACGCCGACCACATCAAAGACACACTGGAACCCGTCGAACGGTGGTACGATGACAGTCACTCTGCTGCGGACCTCGTCGACTGGTTCGAGACGTTAGAGACTTGTCGCGGGGTGATGGATGTGAGTGACAAGAACAAGTACGAACGGGCGCGCGAGTTACTCGGAATCGACGGAGACGAAACTCGGTCGCCAGAGAACCTTGGACTCGCATCGTTTCGCGACGATCTCGAGAAGTTCCAGAGTATGGACGACGCGACCGGCGTGACGCTGATCGCTCGACTCCACGACTTCGCCCGTAGCCGCCACGAGCAGGCAGCTTGGGACATCTACGAGGCGTTAGACGATCTCATCAAAGACCTCCAGACTGAGGAACACGCCACTGGGGCCGATCTCGAACACCGAATCAAGCAGCTGGACGAATACAGCGACTACGAGCAGAAACGCCAGACGATACGCTCCCTGACGGAGGAGCTGTAACATGACTAGTTCACAATCACTACCGACAGCTGTCGAAGCGCTCGAAGGGAAGGCGAGAGAACACAAGCAAGCACAGAACACACAGTACCACGTCTCGGTAGCCCGTCACAACATTAGCGAGTTGAACGACGCACTCGACGAACTCGTTGATTCCCTCCGCGAACTTCGATACTACAAAACGGTTCTAGAGGAGGCCTTCGGGGGGACAGCTCCGACAATGACCGTCGATGCGATTCAGTTAGCCCAGAAGGCCACTGGTGTCACTCAGGACGAGCTCCTCGCGAACGTTCAGGGTGAGGACATGGGACAAGACGAACTGGATCTCGACGCATCCGACTCTACTGGTAGCGGACGAGTGCAGGTCCAGTTGACCAGCGAAGTCGAGACCCATATAAAACAGGTCAAGGCAGCAAAGCGCCAGGTGGAGGGAGCACGCGACAGGATCGAAACCCGAATTCAAAACGGCGGCGATGGCTGGCGAGGTACTGACGAGTGGCAGGAGAAGATCCGTGCCGCCGAGGAGCTTCAATCAATTCTCGGAAGTCAGAGCACCGACTTCAATAGAGCACTCAATCACCTCCGGCAGCTGCTCAACCAAGAGTTAGGCTACACTGGCGAGAAGGCGACGAAGTTCGTCAGAGAGTGGAAGCATGCCACGAGCGAGTGGGAGAAGCATCAGTCGCTCCAGAGCTTCGACTCCTTCCAAGACGAACACGATCTCTCGGACTCCACGGTCGACGAAATCAGGAAGCTCAGCAAGTCTGAACAGGTCACATTGGCGGACGTGTCTCTCGACTCTCTCGAGGAGATGAAGAGCGTGGAGGAACTCGAGTCCTCGGTCAACCTCAGCCTGTAACCATGGACGATCCCGTCACCCGCGCGGAGGAGATGCAGACGGCCTACCGCGACTACTTCATCGGTCGTGGTGGGCGTGCTGCGCGGAGTGTGGCTAATCGGCTCGCAGACGCTGAGGACGACATCACTGGGATGCGCGGTCCGTACCTCCAGGCGCTCGACATCCCGAACTGGAGTACTCAGTCATGGGAGGCGTTTGCCCGCTCAGCACAACTGGAGCCGCACATCAGGCGTGCGTTCTCGAAGATCGGATTCGAGCGACTGTACGACTTTCAGGAGCGGAGTGTCGAAGCAATCCTCCGGGGTGACGACACGGTTATCACGGCTGCGACGGGGCGGGGGAAGACCGAGGCATGGCTCATCCCGATACTCAATCGGATTCTGGAGACCAAGCGTCGCGGAGACGATGATGAGAACACGAGCGTCAAGGCTACGCTCATCTATCCGACGAAAGCTCTCGCACAGGACCAATTGAAACGTCTCCTGCAGTACCTATATCTAATCAACAAGCAACTGAAGTCGAAGCATCGGATCACTGTAGGGATTTACGACGGCGATACCCCACGCAACGTCAGCGAGTCTGGTGCCGAAGGGTATCTCAACGCCACGTTCCGGCACTTCGAGTGCCCTGGGTACAATGACGATTTGGAGAAGTGTCGAGACTGCGGCGGTGGGGTCCGAATCCGAAATATGGGCTCCCAGTTCAAACTAATTCCGGAGAAGGCCGATTGCGAGGACGACGCACCAAACGACGTCCCGCTAGACTTCCTCCGGCTGACGAAACACGACATCCTCAAGAACGGGGTCGACATCCTACTCACGAACCCGGACACGATCAACTACAGGCTCATCAACACCAATGCAGAGGACGAACACGAGCGGTTCATCTACGAACCAGAGTTCCTCGTGTTCGACGAGGTCCACACCTACGATGGCCTGTTCGGGAGTTATACGTCGATGCTGATGAAGCGCGTTCAGGCATTGCGTGCGGCCCGGGAGACCAACGACCTACAACTCGTCGCCAGCAGCGCTACCGTCGAGAACGACGTCGAACTGTTCCAGAAGGTGGGTGGCGCTGTCGACGTCACGCAGGTGAGCGAGTCACCTCGAGAACTCGACGCGGTACTGCCCTCTACCGTACCAGAACCATTCATCACCGACACCCTGTCGGTCAATCAGATTCTCAGAGCCACAGTTGACCCCGACACCAGCGTTCCGGGGCTGAAGTCGTTCGATTACACGCTGGAGGACGCGTCACGGTACGACCGCGACCGAAGAGAGACAGTCGTGGCCGACGCCCTCTTCGATCATCTCACCGCCGCGAGCGACGATTCCGGTGTTCAGGTGGTACAGTACGTCCACCAGTTGCTGTACGACGACCCGTTGACCCGGCAGGAACTCCACGACGAACTGACAACCGTGCTGAGCCTCGGTGAAGAGGAGGCAGAGTCGTTGGTCGTCAACGTTCGCACCCTCGGGGAGTTCTCGGGAATCTTGGAGAACCGAAGCCACATGTTCTCCTGGCCAATCGACGGCTTTTACGCATGTCCAGTCTGCGACGCGGTCCACCGATCACCACAGGACAATTGCCGGGAGTGTGGCTTCGACTTCGTCACGCGGTCGACTTACTGCCGGCACTGTAGCGACGAGCACCTCGTCGCGTGGTACTGTCCGGCGTGCGACCAACTCGAGCCGTATACTCCCACCGAGCACGGGTCAGTCGATCGAGATGAGGTGCACGTCTGCCAGCGCTGTGAGACTGCCCATGATGAGGTCGTCGAGATGATCCGCACGACCTTCCAGCCCTATCTCCTGTGTTGTGACTGCGATCAGATGACCGAGCGGACGACGACACGCGAGTGCGATAACTGTGGCGCACGGACTGTCAGGACGAATTCGGAGACGTTCACCTGCGTTAACCCCGCGTGCGAGTCGACACATCGGGCCGAGCGAACGTGCCAGTCCTGTGATGGAACTGACTTCGAGGTCATCTCTTGCGACGGGCGTTTCGACTGTCCTGACTGTGGGACGATGTACGATCGGTCCGATGAGAGTCCTCACGACTGCATCCAGTGTGGGTCGACACTCGGCTCAACCCGGTACATCCCATGGGTCTGCACAAACGACGATTGTGACCGGATCCACTTCGAGGGCAATCCCGAGCGGTGTGATTGCGGTGCCACATCGTTCGTAAAACGCGGCCTGTTCGAGGTTCACCACGACCAGCACTGCCACTCCTGTGACACCGCGTTCCTGGGTTCTGACGGGTGTGACTGTGACGAACAGGAAATCCACCCCCGAACCGGTTCCCACCAGGCGTACAAGACCCTCGACACCCGGGGTTGGATCCACAATATGAGCGACCAGTCGTCGGCGGTCCCCTGCCCCCACCCATACGCGAGGTACGAGATTGGCCGACGATTCGACGAACTGATGCGGAGCCCGAACAACTTGGCGGCGACGACTTCGCAGTACCTGTTGCGAGCGGTCGCCGACGACGAGGGTCAACAGGCGGCCAAACTCCTCTCATTCGCGGACTCGCACCGCGATATGAAGGAACTCAGCCGCGATTTCTCGGAACCAGAGGTCGAGACGTTGCTGGATCAGTTGCTGATCCGCGGCGCCACGAGCGACGACGAAGCCACGTGGAGTCCTTTTAAAAACGTTCTGCAGTACGCGGACGAAACGATCGAGAATCTCAACGAGACGCTGGAACCGCCCCGGGTGGCCCAGAACGTCGAGTTCGACCTCAAGTCTCGATTGAAGAACCAGCCTCGGAAGCGGTGGGACGACGGAGATGCGCTCCGGGATCGACTCACCCGACGGGCGTTTTCCCATGTCTACAGCCAGCGTCTGGGTGAGCGCGATGAACCGTTGTCGGCGGTCGGCCTCCTCGACGTGCGGTTCGAACCCGGACTGGACGGGATTTCGGCCGACAAACGGGCGATAATTCGCGAACTGGTCGACAAGGGCAACGACTATCGCGTCGAGAATTTCGACGACCCGACACCCGACCGATCTGCTGAGACCGTGGTCGCGGAGTTAGTCGATCAGGACATCCTCGCTTACGGTCACACCGAGACGTACGTCTCGTTCGACCCCTCGGCGCTCTCGGTCACGGTCGCTGGGCAAGGCGACGGAATCGGCTTTGATCCTAATACTGAACGGTACTACACCACGCTCCAGCATCAGTTCGGTCTGGACCGCGCGAGGGCAGTCCCATCGAACGCCTCACTCCCGGAGCGTGCCTGTTCCTCGCACCCGCGGTTCACCCAGCGCGCACACCGAATCGAGTACTCCGGGACGCGGATTTTGATCTCAGAGGAGTATCTGGGGACGACAGACAAGCGCAAGCGCCGCGAACTGGAGTTCCTCTTCCGCGAGGAGAACTACCCGCACCACCTCTCCTCGGGACCGACGATGGAACTGGGCGTCGACATCGGAGCACTCGATGCACTCCTGCTGTATGGGACGCCGCCGAATATGAACGCCTACCTCCAGCGAGTCGGGCGTGCGGGCCGGAGTTCGCACTCGTCGATGGTACACTCGGTAAGCCAGCGAAATCCCATTGATTACTACTACTACGACCACCCCGACGAACTCATCGACACCGACCCGACGCCGGTACCACTGAACGAACACAACGAGGAGGTACTCCGTATCTCGCTGTCCTGGGCCGTCTTCGACTACGTGGCAGCTACCTTTTCGATCCCCTGGGACGTCAGCCATCACGGCCGCGCCCGGTCGATCGACGGAGGTGACACCTACCACCGTCGGAGTACCCGTGATGCGGTTGACCGCGAGGACGCCAGCAAACTCACTCACGTCATGTCCCTGCCGGCGGACACGCTGTCACTAGGGAGCGACGATTCGAAACTGTCGGTCCTGGGCGAGGTCGTAAACGACCACCGATCGGACATC
Organism: Salinigranum marinum; assembly: GCF_024228675.1. Classification (NCBI taxonomy): domain Archaea; kingdom Methanobacteriati; phylum Methanobacteriota; class Halobacteria; order Halobacteriales; family Haloferacaceae; genus Salinigranum; species Salinigranum marinum. Next base: position 134,646 of record NZ_CP100464.1, read on the forward strand.
AACAACCACCTTGGTACTCTACTCGATTACCAGTACTGCGAGGACTGCGAGCGGCGGTACGCGGCCGATGACGATCGACCGGTGTGCGAACGCGACGACTGTGACGGCCGGGTACTCCATGCCGGTGACCGGTTCGATCACCTCATCGAGGACGTCCTCGACCATTTCGAGGACCGGTACATCACCCACTTCCAGGAGCATGAGCAGTCGCTGGAGGACGAACTGGCCGACCTACGGCGCAGCAATAGGCAACTCCGGCGCGACATGCAGCGTGCTGGCCCCGACGACCGTGGCCGGATCATGCGCGAGCGGCGGGGACTTCAGGACCGAATCGATGTCCTCGAGGACTACCTCTCGGATCTTGGTCGATCGAGCTACTTCGACTTCCTCCGGGAGTCGAAAGAATCGAAATACGACTTCTCGATGCGCAGTGTCGCGACGACTGCCGGCCTGACACTGGTCGACGAAGGCTACGACCGCCGGACGATCGGTGACCAGGGAAGCGGTCGCGCGATGCGGATGGCGCTCTCAGAACTTCATCCCGGCGCGGCGTACCTCGACGGTAGGGAGACGTACACTGTTGCCCGTGTTCGTTTCGACGAGAAATCAGGATCGGACCTCCGGGAGACGGTGAACGCGACGGTAGACGACGAGAATCACTTAGCCGAGGAACTGGTCTGTCCGGCGTGTCACGCTACCTACGGCCTTGACGCGGCTGGGTGCGACTGTGAAGCGGACGTACCGCTGAAACGGCGCCGGCTCGCCGTGCTAGACTCAGTCGACGCATATCACGACAATCTCCAGTTGACCTCGGAAGGCGATGAGGCCCGGTACCTGCACGCCGAACCAAATCAGGAAGTTCAGAACACTTACGCCGAACGCGAGACGTCGATTCTCGAGTTCGAACCTAATCGGACGTTTGAACTCCAGACCGACGAGGGAGAACGACTCGGGACCTTGGAATACGGCGACTACTCGGTGCTCCTGCACACAGACGGCTACCGGACGAAGTACAAGTCTGGCGAAGTTGACCCTCAAGAAAATCTCTTCGAGGTCTGTGGCGAGGAGAACTGTCCGGGCGTGATCTACCGGGACGGCGATGACGAGCGGCGGTGTAGCGCCGATTCCGAGCACTTCCCAGACGGCCGAGGAGCGAACTCGGAATTTGCCCGACTCGGGTACCAATACGACACGCAGGGAGTCCGGATTGATCTATGCGACCGCAACCTCTCGCACACGCTGTCCCATGGCCTACGAGTCACACTGCAGTACCTTGGCGGAGTCACCATCCGTGAACTTGCCGAACACGTCGGCGAAGACCGGATCGATGTCTTCGAGTCGCAGGAGGGCGGGTCTGACGTAGCCCGACTCCTCTTCGAGCGGTCCGACGGGGTGTTCCGTGCTTTCGATCGCGGGGTTGAACTCATGCGAACACAGTTCCACTGTGACTGCGAGAATGGGTGTCCGTCGTGTCTCTACCAGTACGGCTGTGACGTCCGGAACGACCAGCGGTCGTTCGACCGCGATGGACTCTTGGCGATCTTAGAACGACGGGGGCTCTCGATTCAACCAGTCGAGGACCGCACGGTAGGCGAACAGTTCACCAACTAACGACATCCCACACATCCCACACTGCCACCGATGGAATTCGACCCACTCGAACTCGCCGACACGATGCGCGAATCGTACGCCGAACACTACGCCAGTTCACCGTCACAGCGGGCAGTCAAGGAACTCATCTCCCGATACTACGAAGGGACTGGCGAGTCGCTATCCGCCGACCTTCCGGAGTTCATTCGGACAAAGGGTCCCTACCTCCAGGTGCTCGATCTGGCCCGGATGAGCGACATTCCCTGGGAGACTTTCGCTGCTAACCACGGCCTTCACGAGGACGTCATCGAGACGTTCACCGAAGCGAGCTTTCGGTTCCTCTTTGAGTTCCAAGAAGACGCGATTGAGGCGATTCTGGACGACAACCACACCCTCCTGACGGCGGGAACGGGCAGAGGAAAGACGGAGGGATGGCTCATCCCGATCCTTCAGTTCATCTGTGAGGCGAAAAACGGTCAGCATGAGGCACACCCGCCGGATAGCGTCAAGTGCGTTCTCACTTACCCGACGAAGGCGCTCGCTCAGGACCAACTGAAGCGCCTAATCGACTATCTCTTCACGCTCAATCGGGGGCGCTCACCCGACGAGATGATTACAGTCGGTATCTACGATGGCGACACCAAGCGCCGAGACCCGGACGAACTGTCATACCTCCAGACTACGTTCCAGTACTTCGACTGTCCCTGTGGCGAGTGTGACTCGTCGCTGACTGTCCGGCGGCGCGAGGACGACTCGTTCATCGTTGAACCGCTGGCGGATCACGAGGAGGACCTCACCTTTGATTTCATCAAGGTCACTCGAGACGCAATTGTCGAAGCCCCAGTAGATATCCTCCTGACTAACCCCGACACGATCAACTATCGGCTGTTCAATATCAACGAACACGAGGAACAGCAGTGCTTTGTTGCCGAGCCGAAGTACTTCGTCTTCGATGAGATCCACGAGTACTCCGAGCTGTTTGGGTCATTCACCTCGGCGCTGATGCGCCGATATATCAGGGAACGCCAGGAACTCAACGGTTACGAGGGCGAAGCCGACGACGACCTCACGATCGTCGGAGCGAGCGCAACCGTCGAGAACAAACTCGCTGTCTTCCAGCGCATCAACCCGTTTGTCGATCCCGATATCACAGTCGTTGAGGAGGACGAGCGTACCCTCGACGCCCCCTTCCCCGACACGGTTCCATCCGCGTTCACTGCAGCAGAACTGACTGAAGACGAGTTACTATCCGGAGAAACCGATGCCACCAGACAAGTTCTGGAGACTGCAGGGGTGGCTCCCGGATCCGAGGATGATAGCGTCAGCGACGCACTCTACGAACATCTCGTGGAGGAAGACGGTGGGGCGCTGGAGTTCGTCCGAGGTATCTACGCCACGCTACACGAGACACCACTTCGACCTGACGAACTTCGGGAGCAACTGGTCGAAACAGCTGATCTCTCCAAGCAGCAAGCCGAGAGAGTCGTGGCGAATTTCCTGACAATCGGCGAGGTTTCAGGGATCTTAGAGCGTCGTGCTCACCTGTTCAGTTGGCCACTCGATGGATACTACTCGTGTCTCAATTGCGGGACGGTCTACGACACCCCCCAGTCGTCCTGTACCGAATGTGGACACCACTTCGTTACCAAGCTCTCGCTATGCAACCAGTGTGGCGAGGAGTCGCTCGAATCGTGGTTCTGCCCGAACTGTGAGCGTCTCGTCCCTCACACCGTCACATCCGAGGAAGGTCGGTTCGAGTACTTCCAGCGAAAGCAGTGCCGGTGTGAGACCATTGAGGGCGAGACGCCGGAGATGGTGCGGGTTTTCTGGCGTCCGTTCTACGAATGTACGGACTGTGGCGGCCGCCAGAAGATCGACCGCCAGCAGGAGTGTCCGGTCTGTGAGGCTCCGATGGTACTCGACGACCCCATGGAAGCCCACGTCTGCTCGAATCCCGAGTGTAACGAGACAGTACTCGTTGAGGAGGCCCGAGAGCAGACCTGCCACTCCTGTGATTCCGCTGCCTTAGAACCGTTGGCTGACGAGCACGTTCAGTACTGCACCGAGTGTGGGGAATACTACGAAGATCCGGAGGGACAGGAATGTACTGCCGCGGACTGTGACGGCGATCTGCAACCGAAGCGATTCCTCGGGTGGACCTGCAGCGATCCAAACTGCGACGAGGTGTATTTCGGTCAGCCTCCATCGACCTGCGGGTGTGGCAAGCGCCGGTTCGTCCGGTCCGCGTTGTTCGACGTTCGAATGGTCGACGAATGCCGGTCCTGCGAACAGACGTTCTTGCCTAACGGTAAGCACGACTGCGACTGTGACGACTCGGCTCTCGCTCGGCGGGCAAAGGGCTACAGTAATTTCCGGATGGTCGACGACAACGGTCGCCTGCGCGGAGCGAGTAACTTCCCCGGTGGGCTCCCGTGCTACCACGAGAATCGGCGAGAGACCTACTCAAAGAGCGCACGGTACGATTCATTGCTCCGCGGCCCAGCCAACGCAGCCGTGACGACGGCACGGTATCTGCTTCGCGCGCTTGCCGATCGCGATGATCCGACGACTTTCGGAGAGTCGAAGATGCTTTCGTTCGCGGACAGTCAGTCTGATATGAAGGAATTAGAGCGGAACTTCCGCGAACCAGAGGAATCGTTCTTTTTCGACCAGTTGTTCGTCGACAGCGTACGATCCGTAGCGGACGGCAGCGGATGGGTCACGCTAGACGAGGTCGTCGAAGCCGGCAAGAGCGATGCCGAGGCTTACGAAGCAGACCTAGAAGGCGAGACCGGAAAGGATCCGAAGGTTTTCGAGAACCTGACCGGGTACGACCAGTCCGTCGACGAATATCTGACCGAAGAACTCGTTTCTCGGGTACTCCCTGGCAAGTATAGCACACGCTACCGCAGTACCCAACTCACCGACGAAGGTCTGATCGACGTCCGGTTGAACGCGAATGTCGATGATCTCACACCGGGAGCACGTGAACTCCTGGCCGAGAGTCTCGGTCAGAATCATCGCTACGAACCAAACCTGGTAGACGAAATCGACGGTGGTCACGATCACCTAGAGTCCCTTATTGACCGGGGACTGCTACGCCGTGTCGAAGAGGACGGAAGCCGATATGTGCTGGTTGAGGAGTCAGCGATCGAGTGTGCAGTCGTTGACGACGAGACTCCAATAGGGTACGACCCCAACCGAGAAGAGTTCGTCACCTCACTGATGATGGAGTTAGATGATGCCCCTGACGATACCGTGCCCTTCACCGCGACGCTCGAAGAGCGCGCCGACTTCTCGCATTCGCACTTCTGCCTGACTGCCCAGCAGGTCGCCACGTCGGACCCGATGCTATTGCTCGCCCGGGCGTACTACGGACAGACCGACCGAGACGAGCGACGGAAACTCGAGTACCAGTTCCGTCAAGGCCGCTATCCCCACTTCCTCTCGTCCGGCCCGGCGATGGAACTCGGCGTCGACATCGGCGACCTCAACACGCTCCTGCTGTACGGGACGCCACCGAACGCGAACTCGTACCTTCAGCGGGTCGGGCGGGCCGGACGGGCGTCCGGGAACTCGCTGGTTCACTCGGTGAGTCAGCGTAACCCCATCGACTACTACTACCACGAACACCCGGAGGAACTCATCGCCTCGGATCCACAACAGGTTCCCCTCAACGAAGTCAACCGGGAAGTGCTTCACCAGTCGCTCACGTGGGCGATTCTCGACTGGGCAGCGACGACTCACTGGGTCCCGTGGCGCCGCGATCCCAGCGGACTTGACGATTTCGTCGTCTGTCAAGACGATTCGACGCCTCGGACAGAGCCACGGCCGAACAATATACTTAGGTTCACTGGGTTGCTCTCGGCGTCGAACTTGGAAGTCCAGTTCGAGGGTGACGACGCTCCGCTTGAAGCGCTACGCACGCTTATCGAAGAAAACGAAGACGACGTCCGACAGTGGTTAGAGGAACTGCTGTCGTTCGGTGTCTGTTTGGCCTGTGGACGGAAACACGCCGATGGATATGAAGGCGACTGCCATCGAGCCGGATGTGACGGGACCGTCGAGTCAGTAGTGCAACGACACGGTGGGGCGATTGACGGGGCGCTGTGGGGTACCGAAGACCATCAGAGCATTGAGGAGGCAATCATCGATCTCTACACCGACCAGTGGCGCGAAATCGACGGTGATCTCGAAGCGATCGACGAGGAACTCGCCGACATTCGGCGTGAGGAGCGGCGGACGAGAGACCGCGAGCGAAAGCAGGAACTTCGCGAGCGAAAGCAGCAGGTTCGCCGGCGTGCCGACCAGTTAGATGACTACCTCCGTCGACTCGAAGAGATGGACTTCGGTCGGTATCTCGGCCGAGAGAGTCCATCGGCGTTCGGTCTCCGGTCCGTCGGTGATTCGGTCGATTACCAACTCATCGGCGAGGAGTTCGAGAACGTAAGTGACGGCTCCCGTGCTCGGCGAATTGCACTCTCGGAACTCCATCCCGGTGCGGCGTACTTGCACGATAGCGAGTCGTACGTGGTCACCCGAGTTTCCTGGGAGCCTCTTGAAACGGCACATATCAGCGAACAGTTCGAAGACGCTGCGATCTGTACGACCTGCGGAAGCGAGTTCGATACGGACACGGCTATCTGTGATTCGTGTGGTACCCGACTGAAGCGACTCGTCACCAAGGTTCCCGAACGGGTAACCGCCTACCGGCATGACCTCCCACTTGGCTCAACGCCGAACGCGCAGCAACTTCGACCGTCGAACGTCTACTTGGCCGACGAGGAGATCCAAAGTACGTACGCCCCGGTCGAGACGGATGCCGGTGACTCGTTCGATCCGGATGTTTCCTACGATATCGTCGATGAAGAGGGGACCGTCCAAGGGCGGTTCGAGTATGGCGACGTCACTCTCGTCGCCTCGACCAAGCAGTTCTGGGCTACCTACAAGAACGGCGGCTCGGATCCACTGCCGAACGTCTTCGAGATGTGTGGCGTCGAGGGGTGCAACGGCGTGATCGCAGGCGTTGGCGACTCGGCGTACTGTATCAACAACGTCGAACATGCTGTTGAGAACAGTATCGCAGTGCGACCCGCAACGAAGTTCTCTACCAAGGCCGTCCGGGTTCGGTTCGACAGCGAGGAACTCGAACACGGATTTGCACACGGACTCAGGGTCGCACTTCAGTACATCGGTGGTGTCAGTGTCCGCCAAGTCCCCGAGACAATCGAGGATGAAGGGACGCTGGTGTACGACTCCGACGAAGGCGGAAGCGGGATCACCGTCCTCCTAACGCAGGACGACGGCGAAAAGTTTGAACGTGCGACGCGGATTATGCGCGAGACGTTCTCGCCCGGCGAGTCGAAGTGCAACTGCGAAAACGGATGTCCGTTCTGTATCTACCAATACGGCTGTGTCGAACAGAACGATCCCGATTCGTTCGACAAGGACGAACTCCTTGAACTGCTGAGCCACGACCTCTCCCTCGAAGCAAGAAACGATGACTAACGGAAATCTCTCCACTATTGCCGAACGCCTACATTCACGCTCCCCAAAGCGTCTCTGGGGACTCTCACCGGAGAGTGTCTATACTGCACTAGCGGCGCGGTCAGCGAACGAGGCGCTCGACAGGTTGCTCTCACCACATGTGAGGGCTGAGATTCTTCGGACGAACGACAAACGTAATCAAGAAGCGGTCGTCAGGCTCCATAACTGGGCACTGGAGGAGTTCGGCCTCATAAATGACGGCGAACCGACGCTGCTTGGGATGGTCGTCCTCGCGGCCGAGAAGCCCCGACCGCTCGTGCGGGAGATCGCTGTGAACCGCCTCCGAACGGCCGAGACGATATTGCGGTCGTGCAACGAGATTGAAGAATCACTTCCACGCCGAGAGTTCGACAGTCTTCTCGCCGACGACTGGGACGAAACGGTCATCGGCCCATTACTCGGATCCCTAGGACTCGTAACAATCTACCCCGACAGCGTAGAACCACACCACGAGCGGATCGAGTCGGCCTTGAAAACCCAGGGTGCGATCAACGCGGAAACTGCAGTCGCTGAAGCTTATCGTCGAATTCTCCCCCAAGTTGTGAACGTCAAGGACACGCAGTGTATCGAGGACCTCGTCGAACGCGTGACCGGAACAACTCCAAACGGTGCAGTCGAGGCATTGGAGATAGTTGCGAAACTCGCCGACCTACCCTCAGGGACTGTCGATCCGGACGACCTTGCTGATGCGATCGACGAGCAGCGGAAGGAGTACGAACAGGGATTTCAGGTTCTTCGGTCGCTCCTCGCTCCAACCAGTGATTGCACTCTCACTCGCCTTGAGACGGACACGGTCATTGACGCGACAGCCGTTTCAAACGACCTGATCGACCACGGGAGTGACTCCCTCGTCGCAGTCCTCGCTACCGTTTCCACTCATCCAGAGTTTGCAGCGTTCGACACCCAGTTCATTACCGATCGTCTCTCAACTACGCCCTACGCGATTTATCGAGCACTTTCAGAGATCCCGGGCGTCGACTGTGAAGTCCGTGATGACGGAGTAATCGAATTCGCCTCAATACCGGCATCAGTCGACGGGGACGACCTTCGAGACGAGTATACCACTCATCTCATTACACGGTGTTCGAGCATACAACGTCAGATCGACGCTCTCTCCGACGCTTCAGTGTCCTTGGGCCTCGAAGCGGTCGCTTCGGATCGGATGGTGGCCGAGGATTACGCAGCTCTGGACGACGGTGATGTCGCCCCTGCGTACTTTACTTACACGCTCGTCGATCCTGCCGCTCTCGGGGAGAAAAAAATGAAAGCCTACGTTGGCGACTCTCACGAACTGGGTCGGGAACGAGCCCGACTCCGCCGCTGGCACGAAAACCGACCATTGGGGCTGCGGTCGTATACGGTGATGACCGATCGACTGTTCAGCCTTGGTCTTGAGCGGGAATTAGAGGACAAGGTCCTGCGGATCATGACTCCGTTCGACGATGATACCTTCACCGAGTACGTCTCCCAGATTCGGCGGCTTCTCGAACAGGGATTCGAACTGCGCTTACTTACGCGCCACACAAAGGAACCGTGGGAGTGGCGACGGCTTCAACGAACCCTCCTGAGCGAAATCAAAGATCATCGAGATCGCATCACGGTTCGCACCTATTCACGGTTCAAAGAGCATCGGCGGGTTCGCTCTGAGATGGACTTCCGAGACCTCGGTGAGTTCGGGATTCACGGGAAATTACAGACAATCGGTCGTGAGGAGGAAGGGGCCGTACTACTCGGGTCAGCGAACTTCATGGAGAACAGCTACGACTGGAATCCCGAGTGTGGCGTCTACACGGAACGGACACAAGTCGTGGAAGCAGCGATCGAATTCTTCGACATCGTGTGGGACATCGCTGCTGCTGACGAACTCTCGATCGAGCGGCTTCAGGAGGTGCCAGATCGTCAGTTAGTGCCGACGTACTACACGTGATCGAAAGGGAAGTCTTGATGCCACCGATGGAGGATGGCAACTCCCAAGCTTCCCGGTTTCGGACGACGCTGTTCTGCTCACACCGCGCATCCCACTACGCGGTGCAATCGCCGCCCAGTCTAACGAACGATGTCGGGATACTAAGATATTTTCAACGTAGAACTGAAATATTAGAGCCACTTTTGGCTCTGCAGACTACTCATTGCACATAGAAATGCACTCGACAAGAGAGCAGATTCCCGCGTACTGCTTGACTCGTCGGGTCACGATCACTTCTTTCGCTCGATCGTCGTATTCGATTACATCGGCGATAGCGAGCTTCGGGAGATGCGTTTGAATCAATCCATTGTATGCTGATTCATAATCGTCCGTACTGACTAGTCGTGGTGGGGTGTTGGTTTCGGCACCTCGGACGAACCTCGCAATCTCTCGCACTTCGAGAGACGTCCCGGCCTCGAAGAGTGCGAGAAATTTGATGAGTAACAGGCGCCGCCGGTTCCCGAGGAGCGTAAACGTCTCTGCAGCGTAAGGATAGTCGTCGTCGGGGCTACCCATCTGAGGGTCCCTCGCTTACGTTCTCGTCCCGGTAAGTTCGACTACAATCGCTTTCTTGGGCCGTCGATTTGCGTCTCATAGTAGATCAGGAAGAGGATAGAGGACGTGCCCCCCAGTCACCTCTTCCGTACTATTTATTGAAGATAAACAATCCCGCGGAAGCGGTCAATTTCCGCGCGGCTCTATCCCTTCCCTTGGCCGAGAGCGTTCTTCGTATCGCTGTGACCGAATTAGTTCTATCTTTGTAATCCGACGTTGTTATTCGGGGCTGTACGCTGGACAGTTCCGCTTGATGTCACACGCTTCGCAGGTTTGTTCTGAGGGTGTCTCGGTGATCTCGTGCCAATCCCGGTGCTTCCGTGACGCCTCGATCTCCGACACTGTTGTAGCGGACTCTTCGAGTGAATCCTCGGTGACGACCTCATCGAACGTGACCGAAAACATCGCCTGAGACCGGGTCTCCTCCCCAATAAAGTAGATGACGCCACGGTTGGGCAGGCAACTGTTCTTGTACTCGTACAATTTGGCATACGTGTATAGTTGTGTCTCGTATATTAGTTAGTCCGTAGCGCCCCATCCGACAGTACTGCTACAAATCGAAACGTTGCTTCAAGCGTTACTGCGGGACCGAAGGTCGATTAAGAACGAATCCTCCTTATGCGCTCTCAGCTCCCCACTCACGTGCCGCCTCGGCCAGCAGTTCGGGCTGGTGGTACGCGAGAATAAGTGCTAACTCTCGGAGATCCGTCAGTGGGACATCCCCATCGAGAATCTCGTTAACCCGCTGCGAACAGGCCCCCTCGAGATCGAGCACGCTCGATTGGAGAAAGAACGTCTTCTTCTCGGGTCGACCGTCGTTCACCCCGTCACGGCCGAGAGCCCACGCGTGGGGCTTCTCGTACGTGTCAGGTACAAACTCACGGGCCAGACGAGCCGCGTCGAGATCCGTCTGAGATTCCATTTGAAGCATCACCGGAGAGCCTGTTTCTCTGGATTCCTCTCGCCCCTCCATATCGTCGCTCCGCTCCGCCTTTGCATTGCTCTCACCGGATTCGACCGAGTCGTCGCGTTCGTCCGTCTCAGTAGTTTGCTCTGGGGACAC